>JAYVDQ010000453.1:0-15661 GCA_043749325.1 Chloracidobacterium sp.
AACGGCTATCGCTGCGGACGGCAAGCAAAAGCAGGTAATTACCAATGCACGCGGCGAATATACGATCACCGGTCTGCCGGCAGGAACATATACGCTCAAATCGATCGCGAAAGACTTTGGTCTTTATCAAAATGCCGAGGTCGTTGTTACGGCCGGTCAGAAGACGGACCAGATCATTGTTCTCATCGTTAGTGGGATCAAGGAAACCGTTGATGTTGATAATTCAAAAACCGTATCAACCGACCCTGACGCTAATAAGGACGCGACTATCATTACGGGCAAGGACCTGGATGCCTTGCCGGACGACCCGGACGAGCTACAGGCAGCACTGCTTGCGCTTGTCGGCGCGGCGGCCGGCCCCAATGGTGGACAGATCTACATCGATGGATTTATGGGTGGCCAGATGCCGTCAAAGGAATCGATCCGTGAGATCCGCATAAACAGCAATCCTTTTTCGGCGGAATATGACCGTCCGGGTCATGGCCGCGTTGAAATCCTTACCAGGCCGGGTTCGGACAAATGGCGCGGTGGTGTTAACGGACAATTTAACGACGAAAGCCTGAACTCGCGCAATCCGTTCGCGACAAACCGGGCTCCGACGCAGCAACGAAATTTTGGTGGAAACATTTCCGGACCGATCAAAAAAGGAAAAACATCATTCTCACTAGAGGTGAACAATCGCGACAGCGATAACAACTCGCTTATAAACGCCCAAATTCTCGACCCGTCATTCAATATTATCGGATTCAGGCGCGACGTCAGGCAGCCGACCAAACGGTTTAACATAGGTCCCCGTCTTGATTTCACGATCAACCCCAAGAATACGCTGGTCGCCCGTTACAGCTATAGCCACTCAAGCTCGTCGAATCAGGGCATTGGCGATACCCGGCTGCTTTCGCTCGCATCGGCGTCGAAGAGCCGCGGTCACGAGCTAAGGCTTACCGAAACGATGATCATTAACCCAAAGACGGTAAATGAGACCCGTTTTGAATTCAGCGACGACAACAACCAGCAGACCGGCGACAATTCGATCCCGACCATAAACGTCTCATCGTCATTTACCGGCGGGGGGGCGTCGGTCGGCCACAGCTTTAACCGCAACAAAAACTGGGAATTGAATAATTTTACAAGCACGTCGTTTGGCAAGTCGCTGACCCATTCGTTTAAGGTCGGCGGCAAGCTGCGGCACGTGACGCTCGATAATCGTTCCGAGAACAATTATGCCGGAACCTTTTCATTCCAGGGCTTTTTCACTGC
Organism: Chloracidobacterium sp.; assembly: GCA_043749325.1. GTDB lineage: Bacteria > Acidobacteriota > Blastocatellia > Pyrinomonadales > Pyrinomonadaceae > OLB17. Next base: position 1,258 of record JAYVDQ010000453.1, read on the forward strand.
GACTCCGGATGCATGCGATCTGAATAGCGACCTTCTCGTCTCGTCGATCGAGCAATACCGTTGTAAGGTTCTGGGAGTCGGCGGGTCCAGGTACAACCCGACGCAATTCTCTATTACGACCGGCAATCCGCAGGTCGGCGTTTCGCAAACGGAAGAAGCACTTTTTGTTTCCGACGACTGGAAATTTCGTCCCGACCTGCTGATCAGCGTTGGCATGAGATATGAGAATCAGACCAACATCCACAGCAATCTAAATTTTGCCCCAAGGGTCGGTATCGCCTGGTCTCCGGGAGGACGTGGAGCAAAGCAGCCGAAATTTGTATTTCGCGGCGGAGGCGGCATTTTTTACAACCGGTTCAACGAGAATAGTACGTTACAGGCCCTGCGTTTTAACGGCGTGAACCAGCTCAGCCTTCAGGTAACTACAAACGAAGCCGACCCGGTCCGGAAAGCAGCCGCATTGGCGCTGTTAAATCAGCCTGTTTTCACGCTTAACGGCGTGACAAACGTGCCGACTGCGGCCCAGATCCAGGCGGTGCTTCCGGCGGCGAGTTCAAGAACGGTAATTTCTCCGATATTCGAGGCCCCATATACAATGCTGGCCGTGTTCTCGGTCGAGCGGACGCTCTCGTCCAAATTTACATTGGCGACGACGTTTAACGTTTCACGAAACCTTCATCAGCTGCGGACCCGCAATATCAATGCTCCGATATGTCCCTTGCAGATCAATTGCACCGGGGCCCCGAGGCCGCTGCCCGCGTTTGGAAATATTAATGAGTACGAGTCCGGGGGAGTCGTAAATCAAAAAAGGCTCGGCGTAAATCTGCGGGCGAACATTAGCCCGAAGGTCTCATTCTTTATCAATTACGGCCTTGGTTTTGTAAAAACAAATGTCAGCTCACCGGTATATGCCTATGACCTGTCGAGGGAATATGGACGGGCCGGGGGCGATGCACGCCACAGTTTTAGCGTATTTGGAAACGTCACTCTTCCGTGGGGCGTGTCCATTTCGCCGAACATTAGTTATACATCTAGCACGCCTTTTAATATTACGTCCGGCCTCGATTCGAATAACGACGGAAACTTTAACGAAAGGCCGACTTTTGCTCAATTACAGGCTAAATGCACTGCCTCTCATCTGACATACGCTTTCTGTGATGTCAGCGGAAAAACCCTGTCGGACATACTTCCTCGTAACTATGGTCAGGGACCGCACGTCGTGACCATCAATACGAGTATCCGCAAGAATTTCGGCTTTGGAAAGACCGCAGCCACAAGGGCGGGGAATGCTAACGGTGGCGACAACAATCGCGGCGGTGCCGGCGGCGGCGGCCAGCAAATGGTAATGATAGCCGGACCCGGCGGCGGCGGCGGTGACCGTGGCGGCGGCGGCGGCGGTCCGATGCAAATGGGGGGCGGCGGATTTGGCGGCGGCGATGTTCGCAAACCATATAACCTGAGTGTCGGCCTTGAGATCCAGAACCTGTTTAATATAGTCAACTTTGCCAATCCGATCGGCAATATGCTTTCAAGCCGTTTTGGCCAGTCGACATCGACGGCTGGTGGCTTTGGTTTCTTTGGCGGCGGCCCTGGCGGCGGCGGCGGATTTGGCGGAGGGTCAACGGGACCGAATCGCAGGATCACGCTCAATATGCGATTTAACTGGTAAGCAACCAATCGCAAATTAATTGAAACGAAACAGGGATGAGAACGTATAAGTTTTCGTCTCTTTTTCAATTTTAAATTTAGTTAAGGTAAAACTCTTATGAAATCACTCGGCTTTATCCTTGTTGTCCTTCTATTTGCTTTCAATTCTTTTGCTCAAACCGGCCCGGCTCCTAAGCAAGCCGCGTCGGAAAAAACGGTTGTGACGGCCGCGGCAAATGCTCCGCTTGACATGGCAAAGGCAACGCTTGCCGCCCACGGCGGTGAGAAGCTAAAAAATCTGAAATCACTGGTCACAAAAGGGTCTTCCGACCTCACTTTTATGGGACAGGCGATCCCCGGTGTGTTTTCGACGGCGATCAGCGGCGATAAGTACTACTTTGAGATCAACACGGCGATCCAATCCCTAAAGCAGGTCTATGACGGGCGCCAGACCTATTCGTCGGTCCCGGGATTCTCCCTCCCGCCGATCACGAGTCTCGGATTTCCATTGCTAACAAGGATCGGAGATACGGGCTATGTGGCCTCCGCTCTTCCTGAGGGCAAAAAGAAACGAGCTGGTTTTAGAATAACCACGCCCGAAGGTTTCTATACGGATTTTTATATCGACGAAAAGACGAGCCAGATCAAGGGTTACGAATCGAGTTACGCAGTCGGCGCCGGCACCGTGACGACGACGGTCGAGATCGATGAGTTTCAAACGGTGGAGGGCCTGGTCGTGCCCAAGAAATACTCTCAGCGGATCGATCTTGGTGGTGGGCAGGCGACAGCGTACGCAAACTTTAAGACAAAAGAGATACTCGTGAATCCGCCGATGGCGGATGATGCGTTTGCGATCCCGAGATAGAGGCTGAAGTTTAGAGTTCCAAGTGTAGTGGGCGATGCTCGGTGAAGAAGCCACCTAAAGGTGGAACTCTAAACTTTACTTCGCGAAACGGCTGGTTTTCCACCATTCGATAGTTTTTTTGAGTCCTTCTTCGAGACCTACAAGTTGAGTATAACCGAGCCACTCTGTGGCTCTTTTATTGTCCGCTTGCGAATCCCGGACATCGCCGCTTCGGGGGGATTGATAGTCGGCAGCGGCGCCGGTTTTCCCGGTGAGGTTCTTTAAAACTTCAAGAAGAGCATTCAGCGTAATGCGGTCACCGTTGGCGACGTTTATTGTTTCGCCAACGCCCGCAGTCGCCTGGGCGGCTTTGATATTGGCGTCAACCACATTTGCGATATATGTAAAATCTCTCGAATGCTCACCATCGCCGTATATCACGGGCTGCTGTCCCGTCATGAGGGCGTCGATAAAACGCGAGATCACGCCGGAATACATCGACGACGGATTTTGCCGCGGGCCGAATACATTAAAATACCTGAGTGAAAATGTTTCGAGGCCGTAGACGCTGTGAAAGGCACGGCAATAATGCTCGCCGGTCAATTTCGCGACCGCGTAGGGCGAGAGCGGATCGGGCCGCATCGTTTCGACCTTAGGGAGCGTCGGCTGGTTGCCGTAGGCCGAACTCGATGCGGCGTAAATAAAGCGTCTCACACCGGCCTCCCTGGCTTTGATCAAAAGGTTTAACGTGCCGTTAACGCACACGCGATGAGTTTCTTCGGGATTTTCGACCGAACGCGGCACGCTCGGCAGGGCTGCCTGGTGAAAGATGACCTCGGAGCCCTCGATGGCATTTTTTACAGCAAGGTCGTCGTTTATATCACCTTCGATAAAATCGAAATCACCTTGGATCTCTTCCAGATTTTCGCGAAAACCCGTAGTGAAATTATCAATGATCGAAACCCGTGCCCCCTGCCGGATCAACTCATCCGCCAAGTTAGAGCCAATAAATCCCGCGCCGCCGGTTACTAAAACTTTGGATGTAATAGACATAGACAAGTTGCAGAGTTACAGAGTACCAGAGTTGTAGAGTACCAGAGGTCAAGAATACCAAACACTCTGGCACTCTGGTACTCTGCAACTCTCCAACTTTTTATCGGCCTACGCCGATATATTCAAAACCCAGCTCTCGCATATCTTGTGGCTCATAAATGTTGCGGAGATCGGCGATCTTTGGGCTACGGAGCAGGCCCCGGACCTTTTCCATATCAAGAGCACGAAATTGATTCCATTCAGTAATGATGACCAGGGCATCGGCTCCTTTGATGGCATCGTACTCGTCTACGGCATAGCTGATGTCCGGCAAATAATGCCGGGCTTCGGCCATCGCGACGGGATCAAAGGCCTTGACCGTCGCACCGCGACTAACGAGAGCTTTGATTATGTCGGTGGCGGGGGATTCGCGCATGTCATCGGTTTCAGGCTTAAACGAGAGCCCAAGGACGCCGATATGTTTGCCGTTGAGATCGCCGACGAGCTTTTCGATCTTAGGGATCATGGCGTCCCGCTGGCGCTCATTCGCTTCGATGACGGCGTCAACGATACGCGTTTCTACCCCAAACTGATCGGCCACGGTTGTCAACGCCCGCGTGTCCTTTGGAAAGCACGATCCGCCGTAGCCGGGGCCGGGATGCAGGAATTTACGGCCGATCCGGTTGTCCATCCCCATTCCGCGAGCGACATCGTGGACATCGCAGCCGATAGCATCGCAGAGATTTGCAATCTCGTTTATAAAGGTGATCTTGGTCGCGAGAAAAGCATTTGCCGCGTATTTGATCAATTCGGCGGCCTCAAGAGATGTGATCACTATCGGGGTCTCGATCAGATAAAGCGGACGGTAAAGGTCCTTCATGATCTCGATCGCCCTTTCTTCATTGCTTCCTATGACTACGCGGTCGGGCCTCATGAAGTCCTCGATGGCCGCCCCCTCGCGAAGGAACTCAGGGTTTGAAGCTACTCCAAACTCGGTGGCGACATTTAGGTTGGCCGCAACAAATTCCCGAAGCCATTTGCCCGTGCCGACCGGAACCGTTGATTTTGTGACGAGCACCTTATAGCCGTTCATCGCCTGAGCTATGTCGAGAGATGCCTGCCGGTAATAGCTCATGTCCGGCGTGCCATCCGCCTGCGGCGGCGTGCCGACCGCCAAAAAAACGACCTGGGCAACCTCCACTGCACTCGCGACGTCGGTAGTGAAATGGAGCCGGCCCGCCGCGGCGTTCTTTTCGACTATCTTGTCCAGGCCGGGTTCGTATATCGGGATGAAGCCTTTGTTGAGGTTTTCAACCTTTTGGATATCGACATCGACACACGTCACCTCGACGCCAAACTCCGCAAAACACGCACCCGTAACCAATCCTACATATCCGGTGCCGATAACAGCTATGTGCATAACAATATATAAAGCAGCTTTACTAAAAACTATTGGATATCAATAAACATAAACAAAATTATGCGGGTCACGTAAACCTACATGACCCGCACAAATTAAGACCTAACGAGAGTGATTAGCGAGTGGGGCTGGCGGGGTAGGTGGGTTTGTCATTGCCGCTCTTACTGATCAAGATGCCTAGAACCGCTATACCGCCAGCAAGAAGGAGGAGCCAACCCAAGTTTGAGGGGGCTGCCTGGCTGGACTGCGGACGCAGACACGGCGTGCAGCCGACCTGTACCAGGTTGCCGGCTACTGCCGTTGTACCGGCAACGACCTGCTGAGCGTTTCCACCGTTTTTCATGGTGACGACGCCGGAGGTTGTGTCCACATGCGAGTGCGAACATTCGGCTTCGACCACAAAGTTGTCAGCTTGCCCGGCATCGCCGACAAACGTCGCATTCTTGGTGGTGACAGTCGATGCAATTCCCGAAGTTGCTGATACGCGAACCGTACCCAGGTCCAGCATCGCAATTACGTCACTGTCCGAAAACCTCAAGCTAAGGCTCGTGTCTTCTTTAATCTCGACGCGGCCAAGTTTGCCGAGACTGACGACAGCACTCGATCCTTTTGCGGTCGTAACCGTTGCCCCGGACATGATCGTGGAATTGGAAACCGCGGGTTGGCCGTTTACCGTAACCAGTCCGGTAACAGTAATAACACCTGACGGGTCGGTAGGCATCGCCAATGCGATCATCGAAAATGCACACCAAACCGCGGTAAGTGTGCCTAAAGTAACGAGTTTGTGAACAATATTTTTGCGAAGCATCTGATTTAATCTCCTCCTAAGTGAGTCCTTTTTAAGAATGTTACCCTAAAATGCACAATTGGCAAAGCCGAATAATCCAAAAAAGGTAAAAAAAGCAATTATCTAACAGGGTTGGTTACCGTTGTGTCATTGTACCATCTTTGCCGTGGATTGCTACCATGATTATTGTAACAGCAACTCATCCAAAAAGCCCTTTGGCCAACCAATAAACAAAATTATGCGGGTCAAGTAATTTACATGACCCGCACAAATTAAGAACGAACGAAAGGTAATTAACGGCTGGGGCTGACTACGGTAGCAGTGCCGGTTATACCTTCTTCGCCTCTCGTGCCGAGCCAGATGCCTACACCTGCTGCACCGGCAGCAAGAAGGAGGAGCCAAACCATATTTGAGGTATGTGGTTGATTTGACGACTTCGAATGCGGAGCACAGCCAGCCTTTGCCACTCCGGCTACTGCCGAGTTACCGGCTACAACCTGCTGAACTTTTCCACCTTCGTTCATCGTGACGACGCCGGAGGTAGTATCAACAAATGACTGCGAACATTCGACCGCGACCACAAAGTTATCAGGTTGTCCGGCGTCACCGACAAACGTACCATTCTTGGTGGTGACCGTCGATCCAATACCAGATATGCGAACCGTACCTGAATCCAGCGTTGCATTTAGGCCACTGTCCGAAAACCTCAGGCTCAGCGTCGTTTCTTCCTGGATCTCAATGCGTCCAAGCTTACCGAGACTGACGACGGCATTAGAGCCCTTCGCAGTTGTAACCGTGTCTCCAGACACGAGCGTGGCATTGGAAACCGCTGTTTGGCCGTTTACAGTAACCTGTCCGGTAATGGTAACGACACCCGACAGTTCGGTTGGCACTGCCAACGCGACCATCGAAAATACACACCAAACTGCGGAAAGTGTGCCTAAAGTAATAAATTTGTGAACAATATTTTTGCGAAGCATCGAATTTAATCTCCTCCTAAATGAGTCCTTTCAAAGAAAGTTACCTTAAAATAGCCAATTGGCAAAGCCTGACAATCTAAAAAGGTAAAAAACAATTATCTAACAGGGCTGGTAACCGTTGGGTTGTCATTGCCGTGTGTGGCAATAAGGACAACAGCTGTAATACCTCCGCCAATGATCGCGGCCCAAACCCACCAATCAAGGCCACCCGGGCCCGGAGCGGCTTTCTTTGCGGCATTATTTGAATTTGCCGAAGCCGTCTCACCGGTTTTTACGTTGACGATCTCACCTGCTGCCGTTCTGACGGCTACACCGTTGGCGGCATTGAGAACCGTGAGTCTCCCCCTTGTCAGGTCACCGCTGATCGAATTGCCGTCTGTAGCGAGAGTAAACGCGGTATCAGATTCTATTTGGATCCTGCCAGCTTTACCAAAATTAATAATAGCTTCCATGCCTTCCGGCGTGGCTATAGTGCTGGATGAAAAGACGGTGCGCCCGCTCTTGGCAACCTCACCGTTAATCGTCACTGAGGACGTTTCACCAGTGGCAGCGCTTTTGATGACGGTCAACTCGCCAATAGCATTGCCTGCATTTGCGAGGCTAACCATCGAAAAGGTTACGACCAACACAAATACCACGGACATCGAAAGTGCCTGTCGAACCCACACATTGCTCTTCATACTTTTCCTCTTGTTGTTACGATCCAATTATTGTTACAATCCCGGCCAGTGAGCCAGAAAAAGAATCCTCTCAATCTTTTACACGAATTAGACGGCAATGTCAATAAAACCTAATCTAAACCGTGCAAATAAATAAATAAAGATAAGTTCTCTAGTTACTTACAAATTACTAAGCTAAGAATTTATAGCACATTTTGATTTTGAAACAAAGGCAAATTACAAAAAATAACGAATAAAATCGAATTGTGCCAAAGGCAGTCAAAATTCGGGGACAGCAAGGTCGGGGCATTATTGATAATGTTATCCGTTGAGACCCGCATAATTGCTCTAAATGTTTAATATACTTATGTTTATCGATCGATCCAATGGATGCCACGGCATCCACGTATACGTGTTGCGGATCATCAGAGCAGACTGGACTTTGGGCCCACGGGGAAAGTCATTTGCAACCTCAAGCCTTTTCCGTTGCCGAAGCGTTCGTTTTTTGTTCTAATTTCTTCAGCTTAAAAATACTTTCGGAGAAAATCTAATTATGAAGATCAAATTATTTTTGATGGCCGCCGCCGCAATTTTGGCGGTTTCGTGTTCCAGTGCTCCAAAAGAAAAGCGTATTAAGATCGGGTTCGCGATGGATACGTTAAAAGAGGAAAGGTGGCAGCGTGACAAGGACGCCTTCGAGTCCCACTGCAAACAGCTCAATGTCGATTGCCTCGTAACCGTCGCCGACAACAAGGCCGACAAACAGGCTAATGACGTTGATAACCTGCTGACTCAGGGTATCGATGCGCTGGTCATCGCCCCGCACGACGCCACGCAGGCGGCTTCGATGGTCGACAAAGCCAAAGCTCAGGGCGTGCCCGTGATCAGCTACGACCGGCTTATCAATTCCGATAAGATCGACGCCTACATCTCCCACCAGGTGCCTGTCATCGGCCGAAAGATCTCCGAATACGCGCTAAAAAAAGTGCCAAAAGGGAACTACGTGATGGTTTACGGAGCATCGACCGACAACAATGCCGTCATTATGAAGAAGGCAGAGCTTTCGGTGCTCCAGCCAGCGATCGACAAGGGCGCTATCAAGATCGTTGCCGATAATTTCATTACGGATTGGAAACCCGAAGAAGCCCTCAAAATGGCGGAAAACGCCTTGACTCAAAATAACGACAATATCCAGGCGTTTGTCGTGTCAAACGACGGAATGGCGGGCGGCGTGATCTCCGCTCTCGAAAAACGCGGTCTCGCCGGCAAGGTCCTCGTGACCGGTCAGGACGCGGGACTCGAAGCCCTGCAAAATATCGCGACCGGCAAGCAGTCGATGACCGTATACAAGCCAATAATCCCGCTCGCAAACGCCGCCGTCGAGGCCGCCGTCAAGCTTGCGAAAAAGGAAAAGCTTGAAACTAATTATTTTATGAACGAAGCGATCAAAAAGGAAGTGCCTTCGATCCTGCTTGAGGTGAAGACGGTAGATAAAACAAATCTGATGGAGGTCATCCAGGACGGCTACGCCAAATACGAGGACGTTTACAAAAACGTGCCCGAGGCCGACCGTCCGAAAAGGCAGTGAACAGTGAATGGTGAATAGTAAACAGTGAGTATAGTGAATAGTAAGAACGTCGTTTATGCCGCCGACCTGGGCGGAACCAACCTCCGAATGGCCGCCGTTGACAGCAGCGGCGGGATCCGCCATCTTACGAAAAGGCCAGTGCCGCACGGCGTTTCGCCGGAGCAATTGATGGCGTTGATCGGCGATATGTCCGAGGAATGTCGCGGCCGGATGGAAAAAGGCGATTTTAGCGCCGTTGCTTTCACGGCCCCGTCACCCGTGGCAAAGGATTTTGACGGCGTCCTGACAAAGCTCCCAAACCTCCCATCGATCACGGGCATGAACCTGAAGGAAGAGCTTCACAAACTCTTCGGTCTTCCGGTTTTTATTGAGAATGACGCGACTGCCGCCGGTATTGGCGAAAACTGGATCGGGGCGTCGGAGGGAATCGGCAATGCCGTGACCGTGACGCTTGGAACGGGCATCGGCGGCGGCATCATTATCAATGGCGAACCTATTCGCGGCAAAGACGGCACCGGCGGCGAGATCGGCCACATCTGCGTCGTGGCGGACGGCCACCCCTGCGGTTGCGGCAGTCACGGCTGCGTCGAGCAATACGCCTCCGCGACCGCTCTCGTCCGGATGGCCCGCGAAGCCGGCCTCAACTGCAACACCGCCGCCGATCTCTACACCGTCTGGCAGGCGGGCGACAAGCAGGCTGCTGAGGTCTTCCAAAAAATGGGCCGACACCTCGGCATCATGCTCGCGGGTCTCGCCAATGCCCTAAACCCCGAAATGATAGTAGTTTGCGGCGGCGTAACCAACGGTTGGGATGCCTTTTTCACCCCGCTGAACGAAGAGATCTTCGCCCGCGCCTACAAAGTAGCCGCCACCCGCGCTCGCGTAGTCCGCGGCAGCCTCGGGGACAACGCCGGCATCCTCGGCGCCGCCCGCTCCGCGTTTCTATCTGCTGAAGCTGAATGATTCCGCATAATCCTAACTTTGGGTCTCCTGGGACCCCGAACTTGCCTGTATCCAAAACTGCAAAGACGACCCGCCTGCTTTGCTAACGAAAAAATAACGGTTAACGGTTAGGGAAAAGTTGAATAGTTTTTGACGTAAATTTCATATAAATTTCATTTTTATTTCGTGACTTTTTCATATAAACGCGCCTAACATTATCCGTTAACCGCAAATAAAGCATGTCAAGGGTTTTGACGTATGAGCCGCTTGATAAACTCGTTGGGAAATTCCGAACGAAAAGATTTTTCATCAACCGGGTAAATATTGATTGTCTGTGGTTTTTGTGGAGGAGTTATGAGAAGAGTTCTGCTTTTGTGCGCGATTGTGCTATCAATCGGCGTTTTGGCTTTGGCTGCATTTTATCCGAAGTTCATTGCGATGGCCGGCAAGGATTACCCCGGCATTGACGATCCGGATATGCCGGCGTTCATGAACGGGGATTATTTTAAGGACGGAAAACTCCAAGTACGACTTACACAGTTTGTTTGACGGAGACCTAAAATAGGCCACGGAACAAACCAACTGGACGCCTGATACGGCTGCTATATAGGGGGTCTGACAATGAGAAACATAAGAAATATTTTTACGAAAAGACCAAACACTTTTATCGTTCTGATGTTCGCATTAGTAATGATTATAATGGGCTGGGCTGCCACACCAACGGCACGGGTTCAGGAAGTCAGCGGCTCGAATGTCGTCCCCATTACGGAGGTTGGCGACGCCGTTGCGCGGAGTGGACCAGATGTGGCAACGCCAATAGCAATTCAGGGCTGCGTCGTTCTGCCTCCAAATATGGTTAGCTGGTGGCCGGGCGATGGCAATGCCAACGACATTCGAGGAACCAACAACGGCACCTTGACGGGTGGAGCGACGGCAACGGCTTCCGGCAAGGTGGCGCAGGCCTTCAGCTTTAACGGAAGCACGGGATACGTGTCGCTGGGTAATCCTGCCAGCCTCAAAATCTCGGGCGCTCTGACAATTGATGCATGGATCAATCCATCGGCAATGCCCCCGTCGGGTACGCTCAGCGCAATCATGACGAAGTGGGCACAGGACGTCAGCCTTGGTTCAACTTCCGACTCTTACGGCTTGTGGGTTGTAAATCGCGGCGGAACGCTGAAACTCTTTAGCGCGCTTCACAAGACTACCGGGGTCGAACCAAATATCGAGGGCGGAATCATTCCGCTGAACACGTGGTCGCATGTCGCGATGACATTTGACCCGACAAGCGGGAATTACCTGCTTTATATCAACGGCGTTCAAGTCGCATCTCAGACCAGCACCGGCAACAATCTCGCTACGGACCGAAATGTCTCCATAGGCCGGGAAGAATCTTTCCTGCCCCGCTATTTCACGGGGCTGATCGACGAAGTCGATATATTTAACCGGGCTCTCTCGCAGTCCCAGATTCAGGCCATCGTCTCCGCCGACTCGGCCGGCAAGTGCAAACCAGGATCCGTACCCCCAAATAACGACTTCGTTAACGCCGAAGTTGTCACCGGCCAAATAGGAACCGCGACGGGCACGAACTTTGGAGCTAATAAACAGGCTGGCGAGCCAAACCATGGCAGCAACGCGGGCGGCGCCTCCGTCTGGTATCGGTGGCAGGCTCCCGCGTCGGGATCCGCTTTCTTCAATACGCTGGGCAGCGATTTCGACACGCTGCTCGGTATCTACACCGGATCGAGTGTCAATGCACTCACCCTCGTGGGTGGGAATGACGATTTTATCGAAGGCGGCGTCGGCTACGTACAGAGCCAGGTTAGATTCACTGCGGTTGCCGGCACCGTTTACTACATCGCCGTTGACGGAAAAGCCGGCATCACGGGCAATATCACCCTTCGCTGGGGTGTCAGCACGCCGACGCCGACTCCAACGCCAACACCGACACCGACGCCGACGCCGACTCCGACGCCGACTCCCACACCGACGCCGACTCCTACGCCGACTCCAACGCCGACCCCGACACCAACGCCGACGCCAACGCCGCCTCCGCCGGTTGTTTTTGAGCACCTGACGACGGCGGGGCCTATACCCAACGGCTGCGGAACGCCGGCCGCAAAAACCAGTTTTACTACGCTTGATGCGACCGTACTCCAGTGGACTTCCGTTTCAGGCAATCTGAACGGCTCGATCGTCCGATGGGAATGGGTGCAGCCTAACGGCTCGATATTTAAGCAATTTGAAGGCTCGATCAACAATGTCACCTCGAATATCTGTTTCTTTGACGGAATGAGCATAGCGGGCACGCCTGCGGCGGCACTAATGGGCAATTGGCAGGTGCGCGTTTTCTATAATGGCGGCTTGATCGCGACGGATAACTTTACGATCAGCACGCCGCCTCCGCCGAACGTCTTTGAACACCTCACTACTGCGGGACCGATACCTAACGGCTGCGGAACCCCCGCCGCAAAGACGAGTTATACGACGCTCGATGCGACGGTACTCCAATGGACCTCGGTTTCAGGCAACCTTGACGGCTCCGTCGTCCGATGGGAATGGGTGCAGCCGAACGGCACGATATTTAAGCAATTTCAGGGCACGATCAACAACTCCAATTCTAATATCTGTTTCTTTGACGGAATGAGCATCGGGGGTACGCCCGCGGCCGCATTGGTAGGGAACTGGCAGGTGCGTGTCTTCTATAACGGGGGCCTGATCGCAACGGATAACTTCACGATCACCGCGGTACCCCCACCGAATGTCTTTGAACACCTCACCACGGCAGGGCCGATACCCGGCGGCTGCGGCTCGCCGACCGCTAAAACCAGCTTTTCTGCGAGCGATGCGACGGTTCTGCAGTGGACGTCAATTTCGGGACATCAAAATGGCTCGATCGTCAAATGGGAGTGGGTGCAGCCAAATGGGTCGATATTCAAGCGGTTTGAGGCACCGATCAACAACACCAATTCAAATATCTGTTTCTGGGATGGGATGAGCATTGCGGGCACTTCCGCGGCCGGCCTGCCGGGAAACTGGCAGGTGAGGGTTTTCTACAGTGGCAGCCTGATTGCGACAGATAACTTTACTATCGGCACAGGTGGGCCCGCAGCTGATTGCGGAAAGCCGATCGCGGCCCTTACAACGGTGAACACGAGCCGTAGCGTTGTATTCTTTCCAGATGCCCTGGCCTCAAACACGCCCCAACAGCGGGTCGTCAGCGGCCTGCCGGGCTTCGGCTCAGGCGGGCCGCAAGGCTTATCCTATTATGGTGCGGACCACGTACTCGTCGCCGACGCCGAAAGCCTCCAGGCTTCCCAGGGTCTTTTTGTCTTTCAGGTTTCGACGGGCACAAAGCTGCATACCATCAATCTAGGGGCCGGTTACATCGGCGCCGGGACAGTTGCCGTAGCACCTGACGCGAGCGCCGCTCTCGCGACGGGCGGAAACAGTACTCTTTTTGTAGTTCGGGCGCCTTTTAATGAATCGTCGGCCATCGAACGGTTAACATTACCGGCTGCAACTGGAACAGCCCAAACACAAGCTATAGTCTTCAACGGCGCAGGGCGGGCATTCGTCGCCCATCCTAAAGGCATCTCGGTGCTTGATCCACCTTACAATTCGGTGGCGTTTGAGATTCCTTCTCAGGGGCAGAATATCGCTATTACGCCTGATGGGAATACGCTGCTCCTAGGTGACGGCGGTTCTTCCATCCATATCTTTAAGGCACCTTTTTCCGGGTCGAGCGTGGGGGAGAAGCTCGTGATTTCGGGGACTTCGTCGTTGGGCATTATGGTTACGCCCGATGGCACGAAAGCCCTCGTGGCCGGCTTCCCTCGAGCAGTTCTCGCTATTAGTGCTCCATTCTCTAGCAGTTCTACGGTTGAATCGCTCCCAATACCCCCAACTGAAAACCAATTTAGCAGTTTTGAGGACATAGGAATAAGCGGCGACGGTCAACTCGCTATCATCGCGGGCGGGGGATCTCCGGGCGAGCCTCCGGTCTTCATTCGGGCGCCATTCACCGCTGCCGGTGCCCAGTCTTACTATGTACCAATCGAGGGAGGCAATCCAGGAAGGGGCGCGGGAGCGGTGCGCTTTCAGCCGCCGTGTCAGTCGTCAGCGACACCGACACCGACGCCGACTCCAACTCCGGGTGTAACGCCGACTCCGACGCCGACACCAACGCCGACGCCCGGGGCAGCAATTTACCGCATCAACTCTGGCGGCCCTGATGTTGCGCCGTTTAGCGCCGACAACTTCGTCACTGGTGGCGACACGTCCAGCACGACAGCAACTATCAATACCAGTGGCGTGATCAATCCTGCGCCATCAGCCGTCTATCAGACGGAGCGCTTCGGCAATTTCACCTACACATTTCCGGGATTAACCCCGGGCGCAACGTACACCGCGCGTCTGCACTTCGCGGAGATCTTCAAGACGGGGGCCGGACAACGTGTCTTCAACGTCGCGATAAACGGGAGCCCTGTGCTGAGCAGCTACGA
>JAYVDQ010000454.1:0-3606 GCA_043749325.1 Chloracidobacterium sp.
CTTTGCTTTTGCAGGGCTTTCAACTATTAACAAATTCTTTGACATATTCAGTCGCTAGGCCGGTGATTTTACTATTAAGCTTTGCCCTCTATTGAAAAAAATAGTCAGAGGCCCTTTTTGCCTCTGACATACTGACTTCTATCACCTCGACGAACCTCGTGTCAATACGAGATGAAACCATACCAATTTTTAGACACCTATTAAAGCCGGACTAGTTTAAGTCCTCCGTGCGTAATGTTTTCCCGGCAAAACGCGTATCAGATCGCGGATATCGAGGCCGACCAGTACGCTGTTAAGATCGCCAAACGAAAGGCCGCTTGTCTCAAGCAAAATGTCTATATGCGTCGAATCGTCCGCGCTTAAAAGCTCCCAAACCTTGCGCTCGTTGTCGGTCATATCCGCCGGGATAAGGTCGGGCTGCCGCGTCTCCGCATTTTCATTTTCAATCTTTGGCGGCAATATCGCTGCCGATATTTCGCTTGGCAACTCGGCGACGACATCCTGCCATTGCTGAACCAGTTTTGCCCCGCTTTTTATAAGGTAATTAGTCCCGAATGAGTTTCCCGACGTAATATTTCCGGGAACGGCCATGACCTCGCGATTTTGCTCCATCGCGAGCCGGGCGGTGATCAAAGAACCGCTGCGTTCGGACGCCTCAACGATCAAAACACCTAAGCTCAGCCCGCTTATGATTCGATTGCGGTAAGGAAAGTTGTCCTTTAATGGCGGCGTGCCAAGGGGGAACTGCGAAACGACTGCCCCACCGGACTCTAATATCTCACGGACAAGCCCCGTGTTTTCTTTGGGATAGACAGCGTCGGTGCCGGTTCCCATTACCGCAACTGTTTTGCCTTTCCCGCGAATTGACCCGCGATGCGCGGCCGTATCTATCCCGCGTGCAAGGCCGGAAACAACCGTTATGCCGCGTGACGAGAGATCCCGTGCCAGCATCTCCGACGCATTCTCGCCGTAAGTTGAGCACATCCGTGAGCCGACCATTCCGACCGCCGGCTGATCAAAACATGCCTGCCAATCACCCTTAACATAAAGTACCGGCGGCGGATCGTCAATCTCGCGCAGCAAAGCCGGGTAGCTGCCATCGTCGAGGATCAGGACATCGCCGCCGAGTTGTTTTACCCTATCTAATTCCTGGGCGGCTTTTTCATGAAACTCATTTTTTACGATGCTGTCGATTGTCTCTGGCTTTAGACGAAGAGATTCAAGCTCCGTCCGGCGAGCATGAAATACCGCATCAGCCGACCCAAAACGCTCCAATAACTTGGTCGCAGCCCTTGGTCCGACTCCAGGCGTCATATTTAACGAGATCCAGGCAATCATAAGAAAATCGTCTTCTTACTATTCATTGTTCACTGTTCACTAAATTGGCGGAAGCGTGTGGGAGTCGAACCCACTTGAGAACACTCTCGCGCTCTCACAACGGTTTTGAAGACCGCGCCCATCACCGGACAAGTTGCGCCTCCCTGTAAGAATATTGGAACGGATGAACACAGATTGGACAGACTACCTCGGATATGACTCTTGGATCCGGGTGCTCATCCGTGTTCCATTCCGTTAATCGGACATCAAAAGCAACGTAACTAAAGTTGCTCGTTTGGCGATATCGCTGACCAAAATATGTTCCGTCAGCATATGAGCCCCTCCCCCTGTAATACCCAAACCATCGAGAGTTGGTACGCCCAACGTCGCGACAAAGTTACCGTCCGACGCTCCGCCGACTTGGGTTTCGCCAAGTTCATAGTTAAATCCCGCAGCGATGTCGCGGGCCTTTTCGTAAAAAGCAACCACAACCGCGGTTCGTTCAAACGGCATGCGGTTTATGCCGCCCAAAAGTTCCAGCGTGACGCGTTCGTCGAACGGCGTCAGGGAATGAAATTCGTCATTAACCCGCTCGGCCTCCGCCATCTTGCTGAATCGCACATCGACCTCGCATTCCGCATGCTCCGGGATGACATTTGACGTTGTGCCGCCCCTGATCGTGGTGACGTTGACGGTTGTGCCAAGGTCCGCGTTTGCTATCGCGTGTATCCGCTCGATTTGCCGCGATATTTCTACAATGGCGTTTGCCCCTTTTTCCGGCTCGAGTCCGGCATGAGCGGGGCGGCCGTGGCCACGCAGCGTAAACATGCCAGTACCTTTGCGGCCCGTTTTGACCATGCCGTCCGCTGACGGTTCGAAAACCATGCACTGAGCGGCCTGTCGTGCCTCGCGTTCGACCAATGGCCGCCCACTGTGGCTTCCAACCTCCTCATCGCATGAGAGCAGTATCGTTATCGGCACCCCCGGCCGAGTGCCGCTCGACGCGAAATAGCGCAGTGCTTCGAGCATCAGCACGACGCCCGACTTCATATCGAAAATACCGCAGCCGTAAAATCTGTCGCCGTCAATCCGCGAAGGGTTTTGCAGGTTTGTTCCAACCGGATGAACCGTGTCGGTATGGCCGAGTAATAGAGTATGTTTACCATTGCCCGGAAATGCCCGAATTACAATGTGATCACCGTCTTCAACGCTGATCCGCTCGACCGTCACGCGGGCACCGGTAGCAAGTGCCTGTCGCTCGACCCAATCGGCCACCTCACGACTCCTAGACGCGTCGTGCGAAGGCGATTCAATATCAACTATTTCGCGGATCGCATCGACAATTACCGTTTGGCGTTCGCGATAGTATTGGAGTATCTCGTGTGCTGTCATTTGATGGCCAGACTAGAAACTCATGTCCGTAATATTATTCTCGGACGCGAATTTCCGGGCCTCGGCCTCGGTTTTAAAGGTTCTCACCACGTCGTATTCCTTCATCACCATTTTGCCGTCAACCATAAAGCTATACATCGGACGCGCTGCGGGCTGGGTCGGACAGAGGTCCAGCAATGCTATCTCAAGGGTCTGTTTGACCGAACTTGTCTGTGTTACCGGATACATCACCTTGCGGATCACTTTGCAAGAACTCGCGTTGGCTGAGACGACGACCGGGTTCGCACCGAAAACTTCATTAAAAAGATCGCCCATCCGATATCCCGCCAGCGCCAGGCGCAGCTGCGAAATCTCATATACTTTTTTCTTATATTTGTCAGACGGTGTCTCAAACCACTTGACGTCTTTGTAAACCTCGGTTGTAGCAAAATCAAGGCCCTCCTTTGCCCATACGTCAAATTTGCCGT
Source organism: Chloracidobacterium sp. (assembly GCA_043749325.1). Classification (GTDB taxonomy): domain Bacteria; phylum Acidobacteriota; class Blastocatellia; order Pyrinomonadales; family Pyrinomonadaceae; genus OLB17. The sequence continues at coordinate 3,177 of JAYVDQ010000454.1, forward strand.
CATTCATTTTGTCTTTTAATTTGTCGTATGGATACAGCTTCATGAGGTCCTGTGCAATCGGGTCGATGTAATCCGCGTCGCATTGGTCTTTAGCGTTTGGCAAATAGCGTACAACTATCGAATCCCAAAACCAGTGCAGATTTTCCTGCTTGTCGCGGGGGGTTCCCTTTGGCGTCAAAAGGAAAAGATTTCCGCCCTGGTCACCCTTTGGATTAGCGTCGGTAACTTTGCCTGAGGTGTGCAGCGGCTGGTGGATGTCACCAATAAGATGTTCGAGCCACGCTATGGCGATCGCCTTGTCCGCGTCGGACGCCGTGCCGCGAATGACCTTGTCAAAATCGTTCAACTTTTGCATCGCCAGCCCGCCAGGTTCCTGGCTTTCGACAAAGACGACCTTGCCGTCCTTCCACTGCCAAAACGTGTCGGCGTA
>JAYVDQ010000455.1:0-5551 GCA_043749325.1 Chloracidobacterium sp.
AATCATGAAGAGTAATTTTTTGGAAAAAAAATTTGAGTTTTTTGCCGGCTTCATGATTCTTCTGTTTCTTGGCGTTGCCGTCCGTCCGCAGAGTTTGACGGTCGCGGATGTCCAGACGGTCATCGCTCAGGCTGTGTCAAAGGCAGTCTCGCTCAATCAAAAAGTTACAGTTTCGGTTACGGATAAGGAAGGCCACTTGTTAGGGACCTTCGTAATGACAGGCGCTCCGGCGACTACATTGATCCGCAGCGTTGGGCGCACCGGGCAGGGATTGGAGAATGTGTCTGTCCCGGCTGCGGCTGCCGCATATTCAAAGGCGGGTACCGCCGGAATATTCTCCACGGGCGGCAACGCCTTTACGACCCGGACGGCGTCGTTTATCATTCAGGAACATTTTCCGCCCGGTGTTGACAATGAATCGGGCGGTCCGCTCTACGGTGTTCAGTTTTCAACGCTGCCGTGTTCTGATGTCGCTATAGCCGGTCTTCCGCTTGGGCTTTCGGGCGATCCGGGTGGCGTGCCGCTCTATAAAAATGGCGTTGCGGTTGGCGGCGTCGGTGTTGAGGGCGACGGGCTTTACACGGTTGACCGCGATCCGACAGATAACGATCAGCCGGTCGAAGAGATCATCGCTGTTTCAGCAACGCGCGGGTTCGAAGCTCCGCCGCTGATCCGCGCCGATAATATTCTTGTTGGAGGAATTAGGTTTCCATTCGTCAATACTGTCGATACTTCGGTCCCTCCGGCAATAGCTTTCGGCAGCCTGCCGGGTGCGGTATCGGGTGCGATCATCGCCACACCGACAAGCGACTTTGTGCCGGGCACGCTGAATGGCATTAGCGGCCAATTCAGCTCGCGATTTCCAATAATCGCAGGTTCGGCCCTCTCGGTAAGTGAGGTAACGCAAATATTAGGAGCTGCCGCAGAAATAGCGAATAAAACGCGTGCCGCCATCCGTCAGCCTATAGGCACTAATGGCCGCGTAACAATGGCCGTAGTCGATACCGACGGCAAGGTCCTGGGCATTTTTCGTCAATTGGACGCTCCTGTTTTTGGATTTGACGTCGCGGTGCAAAAGGCCCGTTCTTCCAATTTTATTTCACGTTCTGACGCCGGAGCCAAGCTCACGTCAGCCGGATTTGGCTCTTATGTAACACGAGCAAGTGCGGACGGCATCGCGCTCAACGGATCTGTCGCCTTTAGCGATCGCGGAATGGGTTTTCTGCATAGGCCGCTGTTTCCTGATGGTATCAATGATACCCAAGCCGGGGCATTCAGCTCAAAGTCTCTCGACTGGAGCCCTTTCAACGTTGGTCTCCAACTCGATCTGGTCAAAACTGCGTTGACCTCGCCGCCCATGGTCTGTGTTTCAAAGGTGCGTACGCGAAGGCTTGCTCCTAAGGCGGCTTGTCCATGCACCGCTGTTTCCGAATTAAAGAACGGCCTTCAGATCTTTGCCGGCGGTATACCGCTTTATAGGGGATCAACGCTCGTCGGCGCGATCGGCGTCAGCGGAGACGGGATCGACCAGGATGATCTGGTAGCGGCCGGTGGGGCCAATCTCTTTGCTCCGCCTGTCTCGATCCGGTCCGATAATATCTTTGTTCGCACAGTTCGATTGCCATTTCTCAAGTTTCCGGCTCGGCCGTTTATCGACTAACTTGCAATGAATATACTTCGCCTGGGCTTGCTGATCGTCTTGCTCGCATCGATCGGGCCGGTGGTTGTCGCCGCTCAGGTGATGGGAGCGCTCGATGTTCAGGGCAAGGGATTAAAGATCGACGGCAAATCAGGGGCGGTCTCGCGAAAAAGATTCTATTTATTCAGGGGCGGGCTGAAAGACAATCAGGCCCTGATCGCCCGGCTCCGCACCGCCGAGATCAAATCTCGCGATTGCTTTTACACCCAAATGAAGGCCAGCCCGCAATACATCTGCTGGCTACAGGCCGAGAATTGCGAATCGCCGTTTTGCCGGACGGTTGCCGCCGCCGACATACCACGGGTGCCCGAGTTTCAGGCGGCTTATAACGCGGGATTGACCAAGTTTCGCGGCCTCAAGACTGTTGCCAACGATTGGATCCTGACCAATATGCCCGACACGCTCACCAGCGGTTTTTTCCGCGAGCGGCGGGCTCTAACGACAAGTCTCCTCGGCAGCCTGAAACCCGTTCAATCCACGATGACCGACAGCGTCACGATAAAGGCGATCTTTATCGACATCCCGGTCGCCCCACCGGCGGGCAAGAAGACCGAGACGTTTTTGGTGTCAAATATCCAGCCGCTCGAATTTGGGGCGAAAAGCTACGTCTGGGCCTGCGAGGTCGAGATCGGAGCCGAAAAAAAGGCCGTGTTTAATCTGGCCCTGCCGGAGCCAAATAAACAGATAAAGAATTGCGAGGTCATCATTCGAGACCTACAGGTTTGTAAAACAGAAAGCTGCAAGGCAACGTGAAAACACGAATCCGAATAATACTGATCGCCGGAGTCGCGCTTGTTTTTGGTGCGAGCGTATTTTTTGCTTCATCGGCTCAAAAACGATTATCGCCTCCCTCGCAGACCGTTTCTCGCGCAACACTCACGTCGCACGACATAACGGCCCCGAAGGTGCTGAGACCGAACTTTTCACACAGCACGCCGGCTCACAAGGAAGGAAAATACGCGACTTGCAGTTCGTGCCACACGATGCCGACCAGAAATTGGGCTACGGTAAGTAAAGATCCGTACCCGGATGTCAAGAATTATCCGTATCACGATTCATGCTTTGGTTGCCATGCAAATGACATCTATAGCAAAGGCGGCGCATTTTGCGCTACCTGTCATGTGGTAGCGGGCCCCCTGGCGCGCGGGGGCAAGGGTGTCTTGCCGTTTCCGCTAAAATCGCACTCGATTCAGTTTAAGACCATCTTCCCGCACGACGTTCACCAAAATCTCATCGCCGAGCAACGGACGCGTAGCGATGTCGCTCTCGGACATTTCGTTTTCGCAGGCTTTATGGCGATCGCGACGCCTACGCCCACACCATCTTCTCCGTCCAAATTTTACAATTGTGCGATTTGCCATAAAACGATGACGCAGATGCAGAGGCCTACTCCCCGGTTAATTACAAAAGAGCAACCCATGGGTGCGGCCCTTCCGGATGTATTTGTGCCGCCGCCGAAGAAACCCGATGATCCAGCAACGACAATGCCGGCGCCCGAGTTTTTTAAGGACGCTCCTGATTCGCATGCCTCATGCTTTACGTGCCATTACCAACGTGTCAAGCCATCGGCCAACGACTGTGCGGGGTGTCATGCGTTGACCGCTCCGTATTTTGAGAAAAAAGGCATTGAGCGCTACTCGATCAAATTCAACCATTCATATAAGGATCACGCAAATAAGGACTGCACGGTGTGCCATGTCCGCATAACGCAAAACTCGGATGTCTCAAAAATGAAGGATGCTGACGTGCCGTTTCAGACGTGCAGCACAAGCTCGTGTCACGGCAGCAATATCGAGGAGGAGATACAGAAACGAGAGGATAGCGTGGCCGCCAAGCAGGCGGCCTTCCAGTGCTCAAAATGTCACACAACGGCCATCGGACGCTATGATATCCCGGCGAGCCATAAAAAACCTTAACGTAGCCAATGAAAAATTTGGGGCAAACGAAAAATTTGATCAAGGCTGCATTTATATTGGCAGCCTTGACCGTGTTTGCCGCAAGCTGCCTCAAACAGGGCGAAAAGACGCCGGTGCCGCTGACGGCCGCCGAAACGCCAGAACCTCCGGTGGTAAAGGCCTCGACCTCGAATTTCGCTTCCTTTAACCATAAGATCGCCGAGCATAAGCAGTTTGACTGCGTTTCGTGTCACAGGCGCGAGGCCAAGGATAAAACGCTCGAATACGCCGGCCACGATTCGTGCATCGGGTGTCATCTCAATCAATTCATTTCCAATAAGGCGACGGATGAAAACCGTGCAATGTGCTCGATCTGTCATTCCAGCCTTGATTCGGACCAGCCGCCGATGAAGGTCTTTCCGGCAAAGTTTATCGAGGGTTTCAATATGAAATTTGACCACGCCGCCCATGAGCGTGGAAAGGGCCGCCCGGCACAGGGATGCGCGGCTTGTCATTCGCCGTCGGGGCCTGGACAAACTATACAGTCAGGAATCGATACGCATGCCACCTGTTATGCCTGTCACACGCCGGAGAGCAAGATTGGGTCGTGTACCGTCTGCCATGCCCTGGCCCCGTATAACCGGACGCTGCAATCGAATTATGCTTTCAGGGCAATTTTCCGGCATGGCGACCACACCGCCCGGCAGGGCGTAAGCTGCGAGGAATGCCATAATGTGAGTGCCGGAGCGCCGCAGGGACGGCAGGTGACTAATATTGCGATACTCGAACACCGGACCTCGGCGGGCAATAATTGCCTTAAATGTCACAACGGACAACGGGCTTTCACTGGGAACAGGCCATTAGACGTTTTGAGCTGCGCGCGTTGTCATAAAGGGGGTGGGCCGTCGAGTATTCCCGGCACAAAACTACCCGAAGGTACTGCAATAGAGGCGCCGGAGAAGCCCTGAATCCGCGGCTTATTTTCCGCAACCTTGTGGGGCTGGCCCCGCATCTATGAAAATATTGACATTCCCTCCGAAAAGGGGTTCTAATAGATGCAAACACTTATGAAGAATTCGGCTAAATTAACGGTGATCGTCTTTTTTGGCGTTTTTATGTTCGGACTGATCTTGACCAGCGCTTGTGGCACTACGACTGGTTCCGGAGCAATGGTTAGCGCGAGTGCGACGCCTACACCGGGCGTGGCCAATACCGCACCGACACCGGCACCGGCCAAGCCCGAACCAGGGGCGGGAGGCAGGGAGATAGCCAAGACATTTACGCTTGCTAAAGACAGCCAGTCGGAGTACGGCGAGGTGGCTTTTAACCACGAGAATCATGCCTTCAAAATGTACAGCCCGGACGGCAAATCCGTCATGGGATGCGTCGAATGTCACCATACCGATCAGCCGAAATCCGCTCTCAAGCCGCCGCTGGCGACCTCCGAACGAGATGTGGCGCTGACCATGGATGTCTACAAATCTTCGCCTCAGAAGGTGAGCGAATGCCGGGCATGCCATTTTCAGGACGGCAACGTGCCTGATGGAAAGACCATGCCGACAGCCACTTATGCATCGGGAACAAAGGATATGACCAATGAGTTTGCATATCATATCAACTGTAATAAATGTCATGATGCGGCCTTTAAGGCTCGGCCCGCATTAAAGTCCACGCCCGGCTTTGCCACATCGAAAGACTGTACTATTTGTCACAAAAAGAATTAACAGATGGGTTTACGGCAATGTGACAAATGCAGTGAAATGGTCGACGAGGCGAAAGCATTTTGCCCTAATTGCGGGCATGCGTTTGTCGAAGAGCAGACGCGGACCGAGCCGTCGGATTTTGAGAGCATGGATGGCACAATGCAATTGGGCAACACCATGTACAATCAGATGCTGTCGGACATGGGGCTGAACATTTCCGCTGCTCCGGACAAGCTGGCGGAGGTAGTGATGCA
>JAYVDQ010000456.1:0-2367 GCA_043749325.1 Chloracidobacterium sp.
TGAAAGGCAAGATCGAGGGAGCCGCCAATGTCGTCGTCGACACCGCACGGACCGGGGCCGAGTATATCAAGACCGAGGCCGAGAAATCTGAACTTGGCAAACAGGCGGTCAAGGTGACCGGGGACGTGATCCACACCGCCGGTGACGCCGCGAAAACCGCATGGAATGTAAGCGAACCCGTTCGCGCCGTCGCCGTCGAGGCGGGTTCAAAGGCTGGCGGCGTTGTCGTCGATGCGGCCGGGAAAGCAGGCGATTTTTTTGACGATGCCGCCGATTCGGTCGGCACAAATGCTAAACGCGTAGCGAAGGTGGTCGGTTTTGGCGCCAGCCTGTCAACCACGCTTGATTCGGCGATCAATTCGGTCAAGAAAGCGGCCGGGTGGGCACAGGAGGATCCGCTCCGCGCGGCAACCACCGGGGTTTCTATGGCGATCGGCGCGGGCCTTGGCGTCGTTTTTACGGGCATCAGCTCGCATTGGCTGTTAAACTCCGCGATCCCGACATGGTCGGTCAAAAAGCTTGCCGAAAATTTCGACGGCTATCTCAAACGCCGCGAAGACCTGATCGAAAAAGGCCAGCTTTCCGAGGCCGACGCCGAACGCATTAAGTTTGAGCGCGACATTGCGACACGCATCGGAGCACCGCTGCTCGGTGCGTTTTCATTCGCGTCCGGTGCGGTCATGATGACAAATGTTCTCAATCCGGCGGCCGTCACCGGTTTCCCGCTGGGTAATATTATCGGCGGCAACCCGCTACTCGAGGGTGTCTGGTTCTTTGGCAACGGAATGGTCTGCTTTAAGACGAGCTACGACTTTTTCATGATCGCCCTCGATGGTCAGGAAGATGTTGAAAAGATGGTGAAGGAGATCAAGGGCTTGTTGCCGGCAGCAGCGTAGGAAGATTGGCCACAAAAGGCACGAAAAACATAAAAGAAATTTATTTTCTTACTTTTGCGCTTTTTGTGCCTTTTGTGGCTATTGTTCTTAATTAATCTGTATCGGAAACGGTACGAAGCAAAGCACAAAAATCACTAATGTCAAAAACGCGATCACTTTGCGTTTTGCATCGAGCGGGGTTTGATCGTACGGCATCGGGTGCCGGATGCGCATCATTATACCGAGGATGATCGCGATAAGAAAACCGCTTGGACTGCCAAAAAAATACAGACCTAAAACCGACAGCGAAGCCATTATTCCGAACGCGATTCGGCCCGTCCACTTGTGGATGGTCTCGCCAAAAATAGCGTAGATCGCATGGCCGCCGTCGAGCTGGCCGGACGGGATGAGATTTAACGCCGTCACCAACAGGCCGACCCACGCTGCGAAATAAAACGAGTTTCCGATACCGTATTTCAGATCGATCCCCAAAAACATTGCAAATATCCGCATCAACAAAGGATCGGTAAATATCAGCCCACCGTGAATGTCGGCCATCTGCTGCTGCGTCGCCACCTGCATGGTCGCGAGGCCGATCAACGCCACCGGGATCAAAGCAATAAATCCCGCGATCGGCCCTGCGACGCCGATGTCGAAGACCGCCCGCCGCGACGGCATTGGCGACAGTATCTTGATAAACGCACCAAACGTCCCGGCCGGCCCGACCATGGGCGGCGTCGGGATAAAAAATGGCAGCGTCGCGTCGACCTTATACAAACGGCACGCGATGTAATGGCCCATCTCGTGAGAGATCAGGATAAAGAGCAGCGAGAGTGAAAAGCTGAGCCCGTATTTGAGAATTTCGGGTTTGGAAAAGATCGCGGTGACCGCATCCGAGATAACGCCGGCGTATTTCAACGGAGCGGCGGCCAAAAACTGAAAAAATTCAGAGGCCGTTTGCGGGTCGGCGTCCGGCAGTGTCGTGTTTGGGCCAAAGGGAAAGAGGGTTCCGGCGATGGTCGCCGTACAAAACGTAATGCCGAGCAGTAGCAGGTGTTTTGCGTAGCTGAGAGCCGTGGGCCTGTTGACGGGCGGCTCAAACGAATATTCGGGGTTGATCAGATCGGGATCAGTCATCGGTTGTCAGACAAAAAAAGACCGCAGGTCCCGGGCTCGCGCGAATAAAGAGCGCCGTGCGATCTACGATCAATAAACCTCTCTTATATATGTTACTACCGTTAGACGGCTTTCGCCGAAAGCGTCAGACGGCTTTCGCCGAAAGCTCTTTGCCGGGTTTGAATCTTATGGTCTTGCCGGCGGGGATCGGAACCTCTTTGCCCGTTCGTGGATTGCGGCCAACGCCACGCTTTCGCGGTTTGACGACAAAAACACCGAAGCCGCGAAGCTCGATGCGATTACCATGGGCAAGTGCGTCCTTCATCGCCTCAAACAGCGAATCGACGACCTGCTCGGCCTTTTGCTTGGGGACACC
>JAYVDQ010000457.1:0-6250 GCA_043749325.1 Chloracidobacterium sp.
AGGTGGAGCACAGGACAACGGCACAACAAGAAATATTGGAGGAACCGGAACTAACTTTGAAGTCGTTAGTACCGGTGATGGAGTATCCGTCGGCCTTTCCGACCCGGCTGTGACGGGCGGCACACAATTTGAATATGCCGGAACTCAAAACGGGAATATTTTCCGAAGAGCGGCGACGTTACCTAACGGTTTGGGAGAAGATATCAGACCCGCAGCCGCAACGGCTAATGGGCTGTTTTACACCCTGTTCAAGCTCGATCCGGACAATACGCAGACCTTGTACTACGCCAGCGATAACCGGCTGTTTGTCACCACTTCGGCATCGACGGTTGACAATGGTACTTGGACGTCGATGACCGGCATTGGGAACGCGGTAGGGGCGCAGAACCAAATATCAGCAATTGGATTGTCGAGAGGGGCTTATGCTGCCGCTACATCGAGCCTATTCGTTGGCACGAACAATGGCCGGGTTTATAGGCTGGACAATCCAACCGGAACACCGACGGCCGCCCCTGTCAATATTACCGGGGCCAACTTCCCGGCTAGTGCAAATGTCAGCAGCATTTCCACCAATCCGGCTAATGACGATACCGTTCTGGTTACGTTTTCAAATTACGGCGTCGTCAGCGTTTTCTTGACCAATAATGCAAACGCTGCGGCGCCGACATGGACAAATGTGGAGGGTAATTTGACCCTCCCGTCGTTCCGAAGTTCGGCAATAGCCAATACCCCGACTGGATTGCAATATTTTGTCGGAACCTCGGCCGGCCTATATAGCGGTACAGGACTTCCCGGTGCTCCCGTCTGGACCCAGGAAAGTCCCACCCAAATTGGAAATGCCGTGGCAGCCAGTCTTGACTTGCGGGCTTCCGATAATAAATTGTTGTTGGGTACTCACGGCTATGGCATGTGGGCCGCTAATTTAGTTGCCGCAACGCCGACTCCAACGCCTACACCGACGCCAACACCGACGCCGACGCCAACACCGACGCCAACTCCAACTCCATCAAGTGTCGCGGTCTCAGGCAGAGTGACGGCGCCTGACGGCCGGGGCTTACGGAGTGCCACAGTATCGATTACCGATTCGCAGGGCGTCATTCGAACCGCGACAACCAGCTCGTTTGGGTTTTTCTCGTTTGCGAATACTGCCGCCGGGGACATATATGTAATTAGGGTCTCGTCACGGCTCTATCGTTACTCCCCACAGACCGTTTCGGTCAATAATGACCTGACTTTGCCGGATTTTGTTGGGCTGGAATAGAATTGGACTGCGAACCGGTTGACAGAAATTTGGAATTCGATTTAGTTCGCCGCAAACGGATTTTAGCGGAATAAAGTGGTTTATTATCGAAAAGAGGCTTTTATGAAAATAAGGGCCTCTTCTTTCATACGTTCGATCTGGTGTCTGCCGAACATTGGCAAAATATAAGTAAAAAGTCCAGAAGAATCCGGCCACAGCTCGTAATTCATACATTTACAAAACCTTACGCCGATTCCCAAAACATTCGCGCGCAGGTTGTCGTAAATACTTGCAAAGTTTCCGTGAAAACGGTTAGAGTTTGCAGTTATAGGGAAATGAAAGACCTCGATTTTGTTGGCGAGACGCTAGACGGAAAATACCAGATGACGCGCGAGCTTGGGCGCGGCGGCATGGGGACGGTGTATCTGGCGACTCACCTCGGCACCGAGCGTCCGGTCGCGGTTAAGATCATCGCGCCGCAATTCATGCAGCGGACGGAATTTGTCGAGCGTTTTCGACGCGAAGCCCGCGCCGCCGGACGTCTCCGGCATCCTAATGTCGTAAACGTAACTGATTTTGGCTTTGCGGCATTGCCAGGCGGCGAGGTCGCGTATCTCGTTATGGAGTACCTCGACGGCTGCACGCTCGGCGAGATACTCGAAGAGGAAAAGAATCTGCCTGTGGCGTGGACGCTCGATATTCTTGAACAGGTCTGTTCGGCAGTCCAGGAGGCCCACGAGCAGGGAATTATCCATCGCGATCTAAAACCTGACAACATCTGGCTCGAACCAAATCAGCGTGGCGGTTATACCGTCAAGGTACTCGATTTTGGAATTGCAAAGCTTGAGGAACACGATACGCCCACCGCATTGAACGGCGAGAACTATGGTGTTTTTCGAACCGCGACGCCCACGGTTGCCGGAGGTGCCAATACGACGTTTGGTGGCCTCGAATCCGACGGAACACGCGTCGATGGTATTATTCCGACGCACATAGCCGAGGCTTCGACCATAGCCGGTATGTCGGATCACGGCACGCGCGTCGCCGAGCCCGCAATTATCAGACTTGACCCTGTCGCCAGCGAAGGAGCTACGACGATATTGCATGACGGCGACGATTCGGGCGATTATCAGGACACGATCGGAACGCGCTTGATCGGCGAGCAGCCCGAGACCGAACGTTCGGCGATGGAAAATCACACGACCAGCCGATCGCTTTATGATTCGAAAAATTCGGCCGAGCTGACGCGTGTCGGCGCGGTTTTGGGGACGCCTCTTTATATGTCGCCCGAGCAATGCCGCGGCGAGCATCTGGATCCGCGTTCAGATATTTACAGCCTCGGCGTAATTGCTTACCAGATGCTATCGGGGCGGACGCCGTTCGAGGGTGATTTTAAGGACGTGATGGAGGCCCATAAGACGCTGGAACCGGCCCCGCTCAAGGCGAAAAAGGCCCGGCGCAAGCTAAGGCGGGGAATCCATTCCGCGTTGCATAAAGACCCCGATCACCGCCCGCAATCCGCCGAAGCTTTTGCAAGCGAGCTGCGTGCAAGGTCTGAAGGTATATTTGGCCTACTTAGGCGTGCTCTCGTTATCTACAGCGAGCATCTGCCAAAATTCTTGATGCTGTCGGCATTTTTCTCGCTGCCGATGATCGTCCTGACCCTGACGGTACTGACGCTTTCGTTCCTTAGAGTTAGTGATTTGATCTCGGACATAGTCGGCGGCGTGGCGATCGGGACCATTGGATTCGGACTATCGGTGGTTACCGCGTTCTGTACTAATCTCATCGTTGGTACGATCGCGTGGATCGTAGCTCAATATCTCGCGGTGCCGCTTCGGCCAATACGCCTAAGGCCAGCCCTCGCCGAGGCGCGACGGAAATGGAAGCGGATCGCCGGCACCGGTTTTTTGACCGCCATACTGCCGTTCGTTGTCTGCATTATTGCCGCGATTGCCGGAGCAGCCGGATTCGGCCTGATAGCGGGAATATTCTATCCCCTCACACAGTCTACCGAGGCGATAGCGGTTTCGGCATCTATCGGGGCGGTCCTATTTGGAGCGATCGGCTTTTTTGCCGCGTATATCTCGTGGATACTCGTCCCGCCCGTCGTTATGATGGAAAATGTCGGCATACGCGAGGCGTTGCGGCGTTCGCGGACGTTGGCCAAGCGCTCTTTTACGACCGCCATGGGAGCGGTCGCGATCATGTTTCTGATACCGGCGATCATCGTCGGAACGATTTCGTACGTTGTAAATGTTTCCGCCAAGGCCTTTGATCCGAAAACGAAACCTGCGGTTGAGGCTGTGACGCCCCAGGCCGAAGCGGCAGTAGATACGCCAAACGACCAGGCCGCCGAGCCCACACCGGAAAAGAAAAAATCTTGGAATTGGGGTTTTTCGACAAAAGATCCAGCCCTGGGACTCGGAAAAGATATGGACATGCAAACGCGTGTCAAACACACCGTGCTCAATTCGCTAATCCAAATACTGTGGCTGCCGATGCAAATTCTCGTCTTCTCGTTTTCTGGTATCATAGTAGCGTTGCTCTATTTGAAAACCCGGCTCGCCGGCGGTGAATCGATGAACGATCTTCTCGAACGATTTGAGGACACGGAAGGCCCGCGAAAGAAGTGGCAGGAACGTGTCAGACAGCGTCTAATCCAGTCCGGCCGGATCCCGAGCAAACCCTGAGGAATGCGTCTTGCGTTTATAAGATCCTTATCAATACTCAGCTTATGGGCAGCGTTTTGGCTCTCAGCCGAAGCGCAGGATCTAGTGCGCCCGGTCAAAGCAACGGAGGGCGGCACCGTCGAAGTCGTCAATAAATACGGTCGTGTCGCTGCCCGTGCGATGGCGGCAGTGGGCGACAAGCCGGTCGAGGGCAAATTGACCGCATCGTCCGTAGCGGGCGCGCTGGATACTGAGGTGAAACTGAGCGCCGTATTAGGCCATGTAGTGATCACTGTCGAACCAAAGGACAAGCGCAAACGCATTGATCTCGTCCTCGTTTTGCCCGAACGCGTACACATCCGGGTTGAGACTATGGCAGGTGCAGTCGAGATCAGCGGCAATTTTGCATCGATCGAGGCGACGACCGACACCGGCACTATCACGACCGACATTCCCGCCGAAGATATGACCTATCATTTTCTGTGGACGGAATCGAAACCGCGATACGTCGCCGATTTTGATATTGCCAAGGTCAAAGAAGGGAAGGCCGGACGATACGAGATAAAGGGCCACCATGCCGGGGAAGTGAAAAGTGAAAAGTTAAAAGTTAAAAGTGAAGCCTCCGTGGATGAAATTCCAGGTTCGAAGGCCAAAGACCCAAAACCAAAAGCCATTTCACTAAATTTCACGACCGCCCGTGGCATCATTTTGCTCAATGTGCCTCCGAACGAGGTGATGAGCGACCTTCGCGAACGGCCTCTTACCGAAGCCGCGAAAGCGATCATTCGCAGCGGCGATACGCTTCTAATGGAGGCCATCCGGCGCGCCAGCCCTAAATATTTTGGCGACTATGCCCGGACGCTGCCGCCGATGATACGGGAACCAAAGTTTTCGCCAAAGACTTCGGTGAGCGATTCGCCGATCGCTCCAGTAAAGACCGCTCTTGTTCGCGTTACCGATCTCAAAAACCGTGCGATCGCCGGTCTCGAGGCCAAAGATTTCGAAGTAACCGAAGGCGGCACCGCCCGCGAGATACTCAAGGTCGAGCAATCGACCGCCCCGTTCAATCTTGTCCTGCTGCTCGACGTTTCGGGCAGCGTTGAGAATTACGTCAATTTCATCCGCCGGGCCGCTCGCAATTTTGTAAATACCATCGGCAAAAACGACCGTGTTTCGATCGTCATCTTTAACGACGACGTCAAGGTGATCTCAAAATTCACGACCGACAAAGCCAAGCTCTCGCAGAGCCTCGATACATTCGACGCGGGCGGTGGCACGGCATATTACGACGCGCTCGCCTACACGGTTAGTGACACGCTGCGGCCGCTGAAAGGCGATCGGACGGCGATCGTGATCCTGACCGACGGCGACGACAATCGCTCATTCCTGGCGTTCGATTCGCTGCTCGGCTCGATCCAGGAGAGTGGCGCCCTAATTTACCCGCTCTATGTGCCATCGGCCCTGATCGCCGCTGCCGCAGCCAACCCCAATGCCGATATTGACCCTGTGCGGCGCAAATATATTTCGCTCACGCTCAAAGCCACCGGTGAAGGCGAGAAACTAGCCCGCGTTTCGGGGGGCGTCTACTACCAGATCGAGCAGATCGGCCAGATCCAGCGAGCCTACGAAGACATCGTTCTCCAGCTCCGTTCGGCGTATAACATCACGTATCGTTCAGATGTCAGCGGGGTTACTGGCAGCGGCGTGTCGCCTAGGTTGAAGATTCGGGCGAAAAAAGAAAATACATTCATAACCGTGAATTCGGTCGTCGCAGCCCCGTAGTGATACGTTGATCGGAGATGGAGCCGCATTTTTTGCTGGCCTTTGTTCCCCGGCCTTATCTATGTTCAAATTAAATTTGATTTGAACGACTTACTTTTACAATCATTGTTCGACGAAACAGAAGCGAGGCCGTTGACGGTGTCGGAACTGAATGCCGAGGTGCGCGGCGCGCTTGAGCGGCAGTTTGCGTCCGTTTGGGTCGAGGGCGAGGTTGTGAATTTTGTTCAGGCGTCGTCGGGGCACTGGTATTTTAATCTCAATGACGGGACAGCTCAGATCAAATGTGTTTGCTGGAAGGGGACGAATTACCGCATCCGGTTTAAGCCGCAGAATGGCATTACTGTGCGGGTCCGGGGCAGGCTAACGCTGTATGAGGCGCGTGGTGATTTTCAGCTCGTCGTCGAGTCGCTTGAGCCGTCGGGCGAAGGTGCTTTGCGGGCGGCGTATGAGCAGATCAAGGCGATGCTCGACGCCGAGGGGCTTTTTGCGCCCGAGCTAAAGCGGCCGATCCCGTTTTTTCCGCGAAAGGTCGGCGTTGTTACATCCCCGACGGGGG
>JAYVDQ010000458.1:0-6249 GCA_043749325.1 Chloracidobacterium sp.
GAACCATTTTGAGTAATTTTACTCGCCACGATCACCGTGATATACGTCGGGACGCTGTTTGGCGGCGGGGGACTATTTCCCGGATCGGTTTTCCAAGTGCCGCCGCAAGTTGCCGGATTCGTGCTGGTGGAATTCGCAAATCCCTTGAAACTCGATGGAGCCGAGCCGCCGCTTAACGAGTTCGACTTAGCCCACTGCGCACCCCAATAGGTTACCTGTTTCCCGACGACCGCGTTGAGATCGCCGATTACAAAGCTAACAACTTGAGGCGTTGGCGTCGGGGTTGGCGTCGGTGTCGGCGTTGGCGTTGGCGTTGGCGTCGGTGTTGGCGTCGGTGTTGGCGTCGGTGTCGGCGTCGGCGTCGGTGTTGGCGTCGGTGTCGGCGTCGGTGTCGGCGTTGGCGTTGGCGTTGGCGTTGGCGTCGGTGTTGGCGTCGGCGTCGGCTTGCATTTGCCCTCGCTACCGGCGCCGTATATCCCTGCTATCTCGGCGCCGCTAAGGGCACGGTTGAAAATTTCGACTTCGTCGATCAATCCGTTAAGGTGCGCTCCTTCGAGAGCATTGGCGCCGATCAGTAGATTGGCCGTGTTCGTGTCGGTAAAAGAGGGTAGCGACCGGCTATCCTGCTGTACACCGTCCACATAGATAGAGAAGTTTGTCGAAGTTTTGACCGCCGTTACGTGATACCAAACCCCGGTCGTGGCAACGGTCGAACTGAAAACGGTGAATGCGGGGTCGCCGCAATGATTACTGCCACCGCCCAAGCAAAACCAAAAGCGGTTGTCATTTTGCTTGATCAATCTCCAACCGTCAGCGTTCACACCCGTCGGGGACATTTTATCAACGACCGACATGTCACCGGGAGGAGCAGAATCAGCGCTGGTAGGGCGAACGAGCGTACTGAAATTTACCCATGCGTCGACCGTAAAGTCGCCCGAAGAAACTTGTAGATTTGACGCGTTGCCCGCATTGACCGAATCGTCGATCCCGTCGAGTAAAAATGCCTGCGCTACCTTGCCTGGCCCAAACGTAGCACCACCCTGTAGCGTCCCGTTGTTTGAACCCTGAATATCATTTGCGTTCCCGTCTCCCGGCCACCAACTGACCATGTTTGTTGGAGGCGGAGTGCAGGTCGGTACGGGTGTCGGTGTCGACGCACCGAAGTTAGCATTGACCGTCTTGGCGGCGTCCATCGTCACCATGCACGTGCCTGTGCCCGAACATCCTCCGCCCGTCCAACCTGCAAAGAATGAGCTGGGACCGGCAGTCGCCGTCAATGTCACGACCGTGCCATCATTGTAAGGTTCCGAGCAGTCAACTCCGCAGTTAATGCCGGCCGGGCTGCTGGTGATCGTTCCGCTACCCGCACCACTCTTTGTCGTGGTAAGCACGAACTGTGGAGTCGGTGTCGGTGTCGGCGTCGGCGTCGGTGTTGGCGTCGGAGTCGGAGTGGGTGTCGGTGTTGGCGTCGGCGTCGCTCCCGGTTTGCATTTGCCTGCGCTGCCTGCGGTATAGATCGCGGCGAGCTCGGCATCGGTGAGAGCGCGATTGAAAACTTCGACCTCATCCACGCCGCCGCGGAACTTAAAGTCGGTAAACCCATCAAAGGATCGGCCACCAATGTCGAATGGAGAGCCGCTGTCATAGAGATTGCCCGACTTGAACGTCGATCCGATCATGACGCCATTAGCATAGAGCTTGATGATCTGCGCCGTCGCGTCATAGGTCAGCGCGATGTGGGTCCAGGTATTGAGCGCGGGAATATAGGGCCGGAAAGCTGTGGAGGGGGCCACAATCGTCTCGTTGATCATCCCAGTTAACTCGCCGCCCGGTTGGGTCGGATCGGGGAACTGCTGGAGTAATACGTAGTCGTTCCTCCCATAATCGGTTTTGCCGAAGAAGATGGCCGGCTTTTGCAGCGAGGGATTGATCCATCCGTCAATGGTCACTCCGCTGCCGCTCAATCTCAGAGACTGTGGGTTGCCAGCGGTCAAAAAGCTAGAGCCGTCAAAACTAAACGAGCTACCGACTTTTCCTGATGAATAAGTGGGAGTCCCGGTCCACGTCCCGTTGTTACCGCCAATAATGTCGGTAGTGTTGCCGTCTCCCGTCCACCAGCTGATCATGTTTGAAGGTGGAGGAACGCATGTCGGTGCCGGAGTCGGCGCCGACGCCGGGCCGAGTTTGACGACATATGCGTCGTTAAAGCCGGCATAGGTGGATTGTGCGGCATTGACGGTTGGCAGGTAACCCTGGGTGTCGCCGGTAACATAGGCGTTGCCCAAAAGGTCCAACGCAATGGCTGCGCCGGTACTTGTGCCCTGAATGCCCGTAGAGTACACAAGTGTCGACCCCGTTGTGCCGAATTTTGTAGCGAATCCGGCACCGCCGCTCTGCGGCAAGGGATCCACTTGTGGAACGGAGCCCGTGCCGGCCACGTAAGCGTTCAACCCCGCCGCATCGACGACGATGCCGTTCCCCGCGTTGTTCGAGCCGCCCGAGCCGAGATAGGTTGAATAGACCGCGCCGGAGCCCGTCGAATTCAGTTTGGTGACAAATGAAGTGGCGCCGCCGCTGGTGCTTGCCTGGAACGGATTGACTGTCGGAAAATTCGACGCGGCAGTAGTGCCCGTGATGTATGCATTGCCTGTGCCGTCGATGGCGATCGCGTGCCCTTCGTCAAAGGCAGATGTGCTGCTGACTTGCGTGCCACCGCCCAAATAAGTCGAATAAATTAGTGCGCTGCCAGTGCTGTTCAGTTTAGTGACGAATGCATCTTGAATGTTTGGCGTGTACATCGTCCCGGTGCCGTTAAAAGGAGCGCCACAACAGCCGATGCAGCTCGACGACGGGCTCGGCGCGATGTCGTGCTGAAATGCACCGACTGTCGTCGGGAAAACGGGTGGGTTCTGAATGGCGCCGCAGGCATTCACACTCCCCGAAGCGGTCAAGCCGGTTACGTAGGCATTGCCCAATGCATCGACGGCAATCCCGCGTCCTGAATCCAGATCGCCGCCGCCCAGGCGCGTCGAATAAACCAATGTCCCAATCGTGGTGACCTTGGTCACGAATGCGTCCGAACTGTGCGACGTGGCAGTTTGAAACGCGCCGGGAGTTGTGGGAAACGGGCCGCCGCCCGGAGATCCACTGGTCCCGTCCGAAATCGTATCGCCGGTAACGTAGGCATTATCATTCAAATCCAGGGCAATAGCGCGCCCGAATTCCGAGTTTCCGCCCCCGAGAAAACTGGAGAAAACGAGACCGTTGCCCGCGGCATTCAACTTGGTGACGAAAGCGTCGGTGTTACCGCCATACGAGGCTTGGAAAGCGTTGACTTGTGGAAATGCCTTGAACGGCTGGTTAAGCGGCCCGCAGTCCGGGTTGTTGCTGGGGTTAATACCCGAGCCGGTATTTCCCGTCACATAGGCTTCGCCTGCGGCGTTGACTGCGATCCCATAAATAATGTCGGTGCAGCTGCCCCCAAGATACGTCGAATACACCATCGAGTTACCCAATGCGTTCAGTTTTGTGACGAAGCCGACCGGATTCCCTAATGCCGAGTCCGAGGCGAGCGTCGTCTGAAACGCACCCCCTGTAACCGGAAAGTTTAGCGAGTTCGTATAACCAGCCGCATAGGCGTTGCCGGCGCTGTCTACCGCTATCGAGGTGCCGGTCTCGTTGCCTGTGCCGCCAAGATAAGTGGAATATATTAAGGTTGGATCAATGACCAAAGGGAGGGATTGGTCGTAGTCACCGATTTTGAACGCAACCTTTTTCTGATTAAGTAGGACGTATCCGCCTTCGACTTCGCGGCGGACTCCGTCCACCTCTTGGTAGATGATAGGTTTAGCAAGGCGGACATCCGCGCCCGATGTCTCCACCACTAGGTTGCCGCTCGTATCAACACTTAGTTTGCGAGCCCCCTGAAGAGAAAGCTTGATGCCGGTGGGGTTAGCCCCCGGAGCCACCACAAAGTCGTATTCCAGTTGACGCTGGTTGCCGTAATAGACCAAGTCCACTCCGGGATAAACACTCTCGTACTTGACCTTGGCATAGCTGGGCACGTTCGTTCGCCATTTCTCAGGATTGTTGCCGATGAAATAGTTGCTCTTGCCGGGCAGCTCGTCCAGTCCTACCACGTTTGGCGAGTCGTTGGCGCCGGTGAACTTCATGCGCAGCACTGCCGAAGAGTTCGGAGTTTTGGGTCTGGCGTCGGGACTCAGCGGGTCTGACTTTGGACTTTGAACTTTAGACTTTGGATTCTTCAAACTGAGCACCGCTTCTGTTGGCGTCAAGAAAAGGTTATAGCCGCTGCCGCGGGAAAGAAACTTGACTGACCGGTCGGTTTGTCCTTGATTAGCCTCGAAGCTGAGCGGTAGATTGCCATAACTCTCACGCAACCGGGCTTTGCTGGAAGATTCAATTTCGAGCAGGCTTTGGTTATCGTTGAGGAACATGCCGTGATCAAAATCGGTTGGGTTTGAACCGTTAGATTCGGTTATGGTCCCGACGTTTGCCGCCGAAGTCGTGCTGTTCGGGGAACCTCCGACATAGAACCAAACCGCGGCAAACGCGATCGCGATCGCCGATCCGGCTATTAATGTGCGTCTGGTACTCGTTACCACAGTATTCTTTCCCGTATTATTTTTAGCTAATTTCATTTTAATTCTTACCTTCCTTTGTCATTTTTTGGCTCACGTAATCATCCGGCATGGGGTTCGTCGGGGCGTTGATCTCACAAATGTTTCGGTCAGCAATTGGATTCGCAATGACCGGGTTTTCAAAATCAAATGCAGCGATTGACTGGGCTGGCGTAGGCTCGTCAGTTACTCGAATAATTTGCGGACAAGTCTCGGGGTGTCCAGTACCGCCGCTCGAAGTAGTTTGCCGGCGGATCCTGGTGATAGTTAATCGCAATTTTTGTTTCATGTACGTTTCTGTATTCAATCGGCAATTAGCGCTTTCTAACGCTAAGAAAACATTGAAATCGAATTGGAAAGCCGTTATGCTGATAAGCCTCTACCCATCAGCGACAAAAGTAATGCAAAAAAAGTGAAATTTTTGTGAAATTTCGATGTGACATGATTTGCGATGAATGTATTAGAAGGCCAGATCTTTTGTTTTTCGGATGTCGAAGTTGACACCGGACGCGGGTGTCTGCGACGGGCGGGCGGCGAGCACCACTTGCGCCAAAAATCCTTTCAGGTTCTCGTCTATCTTCTCGAGAATCGGAACCGGCTGATAACGAAAGATGAACTTATCGAAACCGTGTGGAGAGAAACCGCCGTAACGGATGGCGTGCTGGTGCAATGTATCAAAGAGATCCGGCACACGCTCGGCGACGACCATCATTTTCCGCGCTATATCAAAACCGTGCCAAAAGCCGGGTACCGTTTTATTGGGCAAATGTCAGAACCGCCAGAGTCATCGGCGGGCTTAATGACGACGAATACGATTGTCCAAACCGAGGAGATCACCCGCATCGAGGTCGAATACGAAGACGACGATTTTCTTCGACTAAATGGCATCATTCCGCGCCCGGCCATTACCGCTCAGAAACCGAAAAATCGCATATTTGTGGTTGCGATGATAGGGTTAGTGTTGGCAACAACGGGATTCTCGCTTTTTTATTTTTCAAAATACTTACCCGGCCGACAACAAGTTCCCATGGAGGTTTTATTGCCAAGCACACCGGGCAAAAAATCGCTCGCAGTAATGTATTTTGAAAATCAGTCGGACAATCCGAAACTCGATTGGCTCCGCGAAGGCCTGGCGGATATGTTGATCACCGACCTGTCGCGATCGCCAAAATTCAATGTCCTCAGCCGCCAACAGCTCCAGACTCTCTTGGAAAGAAACGGTTATGCAGCCTATGGGAAAATTACCCGGGAAATTGCTTCCGATATTTCCAGGAAAAGCCGCGCCGAATCGTTCGTTGCAGGAAGTTTCGCTTCCGCCGGTGACGCGATCCGTCTCGACGTAAAGCTTTACGACACGCAGACGGGCGAACTTCAAGCGGTGGAAACATCAACCGTTGAGAAACCGGACCAGATCTTTGCCGAGATCGACCGCCTGTCGTTTAGGTTGGCCAATCGACTGGACGCGATGCCGTTCGAGCAGGAAAGGCAGGCAAGCATCACCACGGCGATGACCGGGAATTTGGAGGCTTATCGCTATTATTCGCTGGCGGTTAATGAAGCTGAGGGTCTCCATAATAAGGAAGCCATCGCTCTGCTTGAAAAGGCAATT
>JAYVDQ010000459.1:0-4652 GCA_043749325.1 Chloracidobacterium sp.
TTAGAACAAGGTTGTTCGACACAATTGAGTCGCCGGTAGCGAAAAACGCGACGAGCCGATTGATCATGTGACGCTCTGACGGCGTCATCTTGTTGCGAAGATCGTTAACGTCAGTCGAAAAATCGACTTCCTCGACCGTCCACGTATTTTTGATTGCGTTCCGGTACATTTCGTAAAAGTCCGGATACTTCATCGGGCGAAGGGTTAAATTGAATCCTGGGTTTAGTAGCATATTTCCTCAATTCGTGTCGCCAACGGCGACCAACATTAAAGCCTAGGGTGTAGCGAGCGGAGCGAGTGAAACCCTAGGTAATGATGAAAAAATGGTCATGTCCCTGACGGGGACGAACAATAATTTTCGTCATGTCGCTCCCTTTCAGGGAGCAAAAAAATCGGTTACCTTCCCCAGGGTTTCGCCGAAGCGGCTTCACCCTGGGCTTTAGTGTTTGTCGCCTTTGGCGACTATGATTCACGCTCGTTGCTCGTCGCCTCGATCACATTCCCGATGTAAGGAAGGTGATTAGCATCCCGAATACTCGGAGGGAAACGTTACTGACAAGCTTCGCATGCCTCGGGATTTTCGAGCGAGCAGACGAGTGCTTCTGCGTCAGTGTATGTTTTGATGGGGGCTGAAACGGCGACCGTTTCAGCCGCCGATACCTGAGCGATCTTCGTCGCCGGCCGCGAACGCAGATAATACGTCGTCTTCAAACCCTTTTGCCACGCGTACATATACATCGACGAGAGCTTGCCGATATTCGGGCTTTCCATAAATAGGTTGAGCGACTGGCTCTGGTCGATAAACGCACCACGCATCGCTGCCATGTCGACCAGCGAACGCATCGGTATCTCCCACGACGTTCTGTAGATCGCTTTTAGCTCGTCGTCGAATTCGTCGATGTCCTGCACCGATCCCTCGGCGAGCTTGATCTTGTTGCGGATCTCGTCTGTCCACAGGCCGATCTTCTTTAGCTCTTTGACCAGATATTTGTTGATCTGGACGAAATCTCCGGAGAGGGTCTCGCGTTTGAAAAGGTTTGAGACCTGCGGTTCTATACATTCATAACAGCCGGCGATCGACGCGATTGTCGCCGTCGGAGCGATAGCGATCATGAGGCTGTTTCGCAGGCCGGTAGCCTTGATCTTTTCGCGAAGTGCGTCCCAGCGTCCGATATCGTCCGGCGTGACGCCCCAGAAATCAAACTGTAGATCGCCCTGTGCGGCTCGCGTTTCGAGGAACGCGGGATGGACACCACGTTCGACCGCCAGATCGCTCGATGCATCGAGAGCGGCGAAGTATATTTCTTCCTGTATTTTGGCTGAGACACCGCGAGCCTTTTCCGAATCGAACGGCAGACGCATCTGGAAGAAAACATCCTGCAGACCCATTACGCCGAGGCCGATATTGCGCCAGCGGTTGTTCGAACCAGCTGTGCTTGGAATCGCGTAGTAGTTTAGATCGATTACCTTATCGAGTTGGCGAACGGCGAGTCGTACATTGCGGCGAAGCTTGTCGTAATCGAACTGGCCTTCCTTTACATACCGCGCCGCATTGATAGAGCCAAGGTTGCACACCGCGGTTTCGTTTTCGGACGTAACCTCGATGATCTCCGTGCAAAGATTCGAGAGATGAACGACATTCTCGGGCCGCGCGGTCTGGTTCGATTTACGGTTGCTGGCGTCCTTGAAAGTCATCCAGCCGTTGCCGGTCTGGGCCATTGTCCGCATCATCTTGGCGTAAAGATCGCGGGCATTTATCTGACGCATGAAAAGGCCTTCCTCTTCGGCTTTGATATATGCGGCCTCAAATTCCTCACCGTAGAGGTCGGGAAAATGCGGCACGGCCTTTGGATCAAACAGCGACCAGATGCCGTCGGCCTGGACACGCTTCATAAAGAGGTCGGGTATCCAATTTGCCAGATTTAGGTTGTGCGTGCGGCGGGCTTCGTCGCCCGTGTTGTCGCGAAGCTCGAGAAAATCATCGATGTCGGCATGCCATGTTTCGAGATAGACGCAGCATGCCCCTTTGCGTTTGCCGCCCTGATTGACGGCCGAAACGCTTGAGTCCAGTGTCTTTAGCCAGGGCACGATGCCGTTCGAGTGGCCATTGGTTCCACGTATCAAAGAGCCCTGCGAACGCACCCGATGGTAGGCGATGCCGATGCCGCCAGAAAACTTCGAGAGCATGGCGACATCGGCGTACTTGCGGTAAATACTATCGAGGCTGTCCTGAGGGCTGTCGAGCAAAAAGCACGACGAGAGTTGTTCGTGCTGCGTACCCGAGTTGAAGAGAGTTGGGGTCGACGGAATATATTCGAGCGACGAGAAAAGATGATAGAGATCGATTGCTTCGTAAGGGTTTTCGGCCAACCCGCAGGCGACACGCATCCAGAAAAACTGCGGTGATTCGATCACGTCGCGTGTATCGGGGTTCTTTAAAAGATAACGATCATATAATGTTCGCAGGCCGAAAAATTCGAACCGGTCATTACGCGTCTGATCGATCGCATCATTCAGCTTGCGGCTGTTGTCGATCACAAACTGTGCGACCCGCTCGCCTATCAGGCCTTCCTTAACACCAAAGGCGATCGACTGCGAGAACGAATGGATCTCCTGGTTGCGGACCTCTTTCTCGACATACTGGTTTAGCAGGCGGGCGGCGAGCAGCGAATATTCCGGCTCCTCAAATATCAGGCTCGAGGCCGTCTGGATCGACAGTTTATCAAGCTCCTGGGTCGTCGCGCCGTCATAAAGACCACTGATGGTTTTGGTCGCGATACGAAGCGAATCGACACTCGGCAAATTAACGCAGCAGCGCGTGATCGCACGGACGATCTTATTGATATCGACCGGCTCGAGCGCTCCATTGCGTTTCCTGACCTGCATTCCGGTCCGGGCTGAGTTGTCGGTTTGTCTGGTTGCTGCCGTGCCGTGGTGTCCTAAATAAGTATCCATATCAATTGTCGTTGCCGCTCACCCTGGGCTCGGGGTCTGGGTGCTGCCATGAGGCCGGTTTTTGGTGTGATTGAGAGAGAAAATCCCCCCAGCCCCGGTTTGTGATTAACCAAATGAGGCCATTATCAACACCAATTTTTTAATTGTTTCACGCGAAGCTTGGGCTTAAAATTCCAAAGGCTTCCGTCGCGTGGAATAGACTATATGGTAGTCGAAAGCTATTGTCAACACAAAATGTTGTGGTTTTAAAACTTTCTGCTAAGTCTAGTTTTTACAGCATTTAGAGCGCGCAGTATGAGGTAACGGGTTAAATATTGTGTAACATTTCGGCAACCTCTGAAAACGCAGTCATTTAAGCTTTAATTTCATACCCAGGTGCGTGCCCTTGAAGCCTAAATTTTCATAAAAACGATGCGCGTCCGTCCGTTCCAGGTTGGTCGTAAGCTGCATCGAAACGCACCCCCGCTCTTTTGCGCGTTCAATGGCCCAGAGCATCATTTCGCGTCCCAGACCACGGCTGCGATATTTTTCGTCAACGCGGACAGATTCTACCGTCGCCCGCTTGCTGCCCTGAAAACTGATCGACGGTGTGAACGTAAGCTGGAGCGTCCCAACGACTGTTCCGTCAGATTCTGCAACGATCAATTCGTTACTCGGGTCAGCCTCGATCTCGCGAAAAGCATTAACATAACTTTCGGTCAGCGGTTCCTCGTAACGCTCACGCTGCGTCCCAAGAAAATCGTCGGCAAGCATCCGAACAATTTCGGAAAGGTCATCGATAGTTGCCGGTCGAATTGTCAGATCAATAGTCATTTTCTGGGATGCGTAAAACTTCAATGTGCCGCGTCAAATCAGACATCAACGATAACACGTGGTTGCAATTTTTCGATCGTGTGTGGAGCCTTAATCAATGACCAACTCGTCGTGGGCGAACCAAACATTATCCGGCAGCAGATGCGAATCCCGTTCATGCAGGATGTCGTGATTCAAGTGCGTCAGAAAAGCACGCTTTGGCCGCAGGTCGGCGATTATGGATAGGGCCTCTTCGAGACAGAGATGCGTTGAGTGTGGTTTGATACGGACGCAGTCTAAAACCAGCACTTCGAGATCTCTAAGGCCATCCATCGAATCCCGCGGGATCGCCTTCAGATCGGTCGCATACGCGAAATCATTAAAACGGTAGGCGATAACCGGTAGTTTGCCGTGGATCACTTCCAGCGGCGTTATATCGAGATCATCACCAACGCAGAATGGCGCATTTGGCACAACGGTGTGCGGTATCAGCTGCGGCAAGCCGCCGCCAAAATGCGTCGGATTAAAGATGTATTGGAAAATTCGCTTGAGATCGGTCCAGGCGATCTCGTTGGCGTAGACGCCCATTGCGCCGTGACGAAAATTTAGCGGACGAATATCGTCGAGGCCGAAAACATGATCGACATGGCAATGTGTGATCAAAACGGCGTCGAGGTGGCTGATCTTTGCCCGCAAGGCTTGCTGGCGAAAATCGATCGATGTATCGACCAGAATCTTTTTGTCGCGATGTTCGATCAGGATAGAAACACGCAGGCGCTTGTCACGCGGGTCGTCGGACAGGCATGTCTCACAATCACAGCCTATTGAGGGAACGCCGGTCGATGTGCCTGTGCCGAGGAATGTAAGTTTCATCTGAGGGATCAGCCATAGAGAACACAGAGTTC
>JAYVDQ010000460.1:0-2446 GCA_043749325.1 Chloracidobacterium sp.
GCGGGGACTCTGTCGTGAGGGAATCAGCAAAAGGTCGTGCTGGCAAAATGGCTCTCTCTGAACCCGCGGCTGCTTATCTTTGACGAACCGACTCGCGGCATCGACGTCGGCGCCAAGGCCGAGATCTACCAGCTAATGCGAAACCTAGCTGAGAGCGGCGTCGCGATCATGATGATCTCGAGCGATATGGAAGAGGTCCTCGGCGAGAGCGACCGGATAGCGGTAATGCACGAGGGCCGGATAACTGGCATCGTCGACCGGGCGGACGCGAGCGAAGAGACGGTGATGAAACTGGCCGTCGGACAATCTTTATGAGAAAGGAACTTGGAACATTCGCCCTTCTGGTCGTTTTGTGTGTCGTCCTGTCGATCCTTAATCCGGTCTTTATTGACGCCGCCAATCTCCAAAACCTCGCGCGGCTCATTGGAATTTACGGTATTTTCAGCATCGGTTTGGGCATGGTGATCATCACGGGCGGTATCGACCTGTCGGTCGGCTCGGTATTTGCCCTGTTGGGTGTTTTGCTATCGATCTTTCTTGTTCAATGGCATTTACCTGCTGCCTTAGCCGTGCTCGCGGTCGTTGGAATTACAACCTTTTTAGGCCTGATCAACGGATTCCTGATAACTAAGGTCAAGATCCAGCCCTTTATCGTGACTCTCTGCGGATTGCTGTTTTACCGGGGCCTCGCTCGTTTTGTTGCGAGCGACGAGACGAAAGGATTTGGAGCGGCGTCGGGTTTTGAAACATTGCAGAGTCTGGCGACCGGCAGCCTTTTTGGCATACCGACGCCATTCATCATTCTCGTCGCGATCAGCATTATTATGTGGGTCGTCCTGCACCGCTCGATCTATGGCCGATACCTGTTTGCCGTCGGCCGCAACGAGACGGCCGCCAGGTATTCGGGCATCAACTCAAATATGGTCGTCATGAGCGCATACGTAATGTGCGGCCTGCTGGCCGGAATCGCGGGTGTGCTATTGGCCTTTTACACAAATTCGATCTCGCCGTCGTCACACGGCAATTTCTACGAGCTTTATGGCATCGCGGCCGCGGTTCTCGGCGGCTGCAGCTTGCGCGGCGGCGAGGGCTCGATCATCGGTATATTGATCGGAACCGCTCTGCTTCAGGTCCTGCAAAACCTGGTCAACCTGCTGGGCATACCCAGCTCGCTCAATTTTGCAGTTATGGGTGCCGTTATTCTCATCGGGGTTATCGCTGACCAGTTATTAAGACAGCGGCAGGCGGCGAGGATCGCCAAATAGAAAATCTTGTTGCTTCCGGTAGAATTAACGGGATAAAATGTGGCGTATGGACATATTGTTTGATGAAGTGCAGAGGCAGGCACGTCTTCTTCCATTGCGGGAAAAGGCACTGCTTGCGAGGATTCTCGTCGAAGAACTCGATCCCGAAACCGATGACGACGTCGAACAATTGTGGTTAGCCGAATCCAGAAGGCGGCTTGAGGCCTATCGTAGTGGTAAGATCGAAGCCCTTCCGGGCGACGAGGTCATGACGCGATTGTTTGCCAGATTGCCATGATCGATTATCGGATCTTGTCCGTGGCCGAAGAAGAAGCCGCGGAGGCATCGTCATTCTATAATGAGGCCTCGCCAGGGATCGGAATAGAATTCCTAAAGGACTTGCGGCACGCGATAAATAGGTTGCGGGAATATCCTTATCTGGGAACTCCCATCGATGACGAGCTTCGTGGATTGGTTATGTCTCGCTTCCCTTTCAAAATCATTTATTACGTTGAGCCGGACTCACTCGTGATAGTTTCTGTGGCTCATCAGAGCCGGCGGCCCGATTATTGGCGGGGCCGTATTAACTGATCAATATATCCGATTGATTATGAATTACCGAAACCTCATTTTTTTGACTTTGGTTCTGATATTGGTTATGCGGTTAACCCCAGCCCAAACACCGATACCTCTTTGGGAAAACGGTGCTCCGAATGCCGCCGGCAAAGAAGCGATCGATATCCCAACGATCACTCCGTTTACCGCCCCAAAAGAAACCGCGACGGGTTCGGCTATCATTGTTTTTCCGGGCGGGGGCTATTCGCATTTGTCGGAGATCAAAGAGGGAAGCGATGTTGCTAAATGGTTGAATTCTCTGGGTATTACGGCGTTCGTTGTAAAGTACCGCCTCGGCATGAAATATCACCAGCCGAATCAGTTGCTCGATGCCGCCCGTGCATTGCGCATTGTCCGCTCTCGCGCAAAAGAATGGCAACTGGACGCACATCGCATCGGAATCTTGGGGTTTTCGGCAGGCGGGCATCTCGCTTCGTCTCTCGGAACCCATTTCGACGCAGGAAAGCCGGATGCGAAGGACGCGGTCGAACGCGTCAGCTCACGGCCTGATCTGATGATCCTGCTCTATCCGGTCATCACAATGGGCGAATTTACACATAAAGGCTCAAAGCTCAATCTACTAGGCG
>JAYVDQ010000461.1:0-2759 GCA_043749325.1 Chloracidobacterium sp.
CGCTTTTACAGGCTTTCGAACCTATGAATTACACAAACCTATACAACGATCTTTGTAAACAGTTGACTCTATTCGACTAACGTTGGGACACTAATGATACGATATGTAGAATGAGTAAACGTCTAGATTCGGTTACTGCAAGAAAAATCTCTATTTCAGCTTTTCCATAACTTCCATGAGTTCCGATTCATCGGGCACAGAAACGGTTCGCAGGTCGATCAATACCCGGTCATCGAAAATGCGTGTGATAACCGGCGGCGAGGAATTTCTGAATGCGTGTTCGAGCCTCAGGGCCGTCATTTTTCGATGCCTTAGAGCGATCAACTTTGTTCTTAACTCGACCGCCGGAGCTGCGCCGCCGCCGATCGCCGATGTTCCCTCCATAATCTCGAATTGTAAATTACTTTCCGGCCCGATCTTTTCGCTCAGCAAATGAGATAACTGCTTGACTCGTCCTTCGATCTCCCGTTCGCTTGACGACAGCATTTTCAGGACGGGTATCTCGCTGGCGGCGGTACCGCGGCGGTAGGCTTCGAGCGTCGCTTCGAGCGCGGCGTAGGTTATCTTATCAACGCGCAGGGCCCGGTACAGCGGATGTGACCGGAGCTGGTCGATGATCTCACGCCGCCCGGCGATAATACCGGACTGCGGGCCGCCGAGGAGCTTGTCGCCGCTAAATGAAACGACATCCGCCCCGGCCGCTATCGAATGGCCTACTACCGGTTCGTCATTCAGGCCAAATTCGCTGAGGTCTATCAACGCACCTGAACCGAGGTCTTCGTAAAGCAGAATGCCGTTTTTATGGGCCAGAGCGGAAAGCTCCGAAACGGTTGGAGTCGATGTAAAACCGACGATGCGGTAGTTTGACGGATGCACGCGCAGGATCAGGCGGGTGGTTTGATCGATCGCCTTTTCGTAATCGGCGAGCTTTGTCCGGTTGGTGGTGCCGACCTCGCGCAAGATCCCGCCGGATTGCTGCAATACATCCGGTACGCGAAAATCGCCGCCTATCTCGACCAGCTCACCGCGTGAGATCACGACGCTGCCGCCGGACGCGAAAACCGTCAGTATAAAGAAAGCCGCCGCCGCGCAGTTGTTGACGACAATAGCGCTTTCGGCTCCCACCAATTCGACTATCAGATCTTCCGCCCGCGAACCGCGTCGGCCGCGTTTGCCGGTTTCGACGTCGTACTCCAACGTGCAGTAGCCCGAGGCTTGATCGACCGCCCGTTTAGCACTCTGGGATAAAGCCGCTCGCCCGAGGTTTGTGTGGATAATGACGCCGGTTGCGTTGATCACCCGGTTGATACCGGTCCTCTGTTCAGCGACCCAAAGTGCGTTGAGCCGGCTTTCGGCGTCCACACGCAGGACGGCTTTTGTTAGTTCCCGATCCGTACCCTTGCCAATCTCATTTCTGAGCGACTCGATCGCTTTTCTAGCAATTGCCGCGACATATTGTTCGCCTTCGGTTTCGATCAGTTGTTGGGCGGTTTGAGACCGAAGCAGCTCGTCGACCGATGGCAAATGGCGTAGCGTAGCGTTTGAATCTGTCGCTTTGGCGGATCGCATAAAAATATCTTAACCGAAAATAAAGAAAAACGTGGAAATACACGGATTTTAGCGGTATGTTTAAAAAGGGCTTCTTCTCCCCAGCCACCTCGTTCAATCAAATCAATTCAAATGGCAATCATCGGAAACAAATTATATAGAAACGTTCTATCGAAAAACGACGAGTCGTCCGATATCGATCACCAGTTAGCACGGCTCGAGGAGGATATTCGCAAGCTCAAGATCGATTTTGACATCTATGTTAACGGTGCCGTAAAGCGCGCTCCTCTCGAGGCCCGGGCTCGGCTCGATTCGTATATTAAACGGCTTGCCGATAACCGAAATCTGTCATTCGCCCAACGTTACTATTTTAATACGCTCGTCGCGCGGTTTACGTCGTACCGTGAGCTATGGCGGCGCACGCTGAAAGCGAAGGGCGAAGAGCTTGTATAAGAAAAAAGCGAACACCGCGCACGATGTTCGCTTTTATATATATAAATATATGAGATGTCGCGTTTACGCCACCTTCATCACATTTTCCGCCTGCGGGCCTTTGGGGCCGTTAGTGACCTCAAATTCGACCTCCTGACCCTGGATCAAGGTCTTATAGCCGTCTCCGTCGATCGCACTATAGTGTACGAAAATATCCTGTTCGCCGGGCTGCTCGATAAATCCATAGCCCTTAGCATTGTTAAACCATTTGACCTTGCCGACCGTTTTTGACATCACTTCTAATTCCTCCTAAGACTTCTAATCCTCAAAATTCTTCCGCCGGGAGAGACACGTCTCGCCTGCCGGAAAACAAAACCGCACCCTAACCGTCCCGTTTAACTGCGGACACCCAGGAGCAGTCAAAATCTATGTAGCACTCAAGTTAACCAAAAGTACACAAATCTTAAACTACAAGATCCCTATGCTTTTTTATTTTGTGTTGATAGACGAAGGAAATTTAACCAAATCTTACCGTTCTGTCAAGGGGTTTTTCGCCTATTTCCCGAATTTATCCGAAAATTGACATAAATTCGTCAATAACAGAAGATAAAGCCAATATTTGCGGACAAATACAACCCTCTCTTATGTCGAACGAATACGGCAAAAACGCACCGCTTTCTTACAACAAATACCTGAAGGTTCCCGAGCTGCTCGAATTGCAGCAGACGCTCTCGGAGCCAGTGAGCCACGACGAACTACTTTTTATTACGATCCACCAG
>JAYVDQ010000462.1:0-2514 GCA_043749325.1 Chloracidobacterium sp.
TTTCTACCATTAGATCGGCATAGAACATTCCTATTTGCTGATGACGAAACCAAACTGGAATGTCGACTTGCTGTTTAGCGTGGATACCTTTTTCTTTCAAAGCAATCATCATAGCGGTTTCATAAATAGATTCCAGGAAGCCGTGGCCCAGCTCGTTATAAACGTCATAAAAGACTCTAAGTATTTTGTCTGTTAGATCCTCATGCAGCATTTCTTATCTGTGTGTATACGTGAAAATCCGTGGCCAATTTTCATTCCACATTTTGCACTTGTTCGCGGATTTTCTCAATCTCGCTTTTGATCGCCAGGGCATTTTCTTTTACGGCCATGCTATTCGTCTTGGACGTGATCGTATTTGCCTCGCGGTTTAGTTCCTGCGTGAGAAAATCGAGGCGTTTGCCGACGTCACGGTCGTCTTTCACGATCGAACGGAAATGCTCGATGTGGGTGCGGAGCCTCGCGATCTCTTCGGAAATATCGGCTTTTTCGGCGAGGTAGGCAACCTCCTGAGCGAGCCGGGCCTGATCGATCTCGATCTGCGAATCGCTTTTTGCCAGCATGTCGCCGATACGCTTGGTCAGCCGTTGGAGATATTCACCCGCGACATTTTCGGATTCGTTTTCGATTGCCGGCAGCCGGTTTTCGATCTCTTTGAGACGCGATTCGAGCTCGTTTTCGAGCAGCGAGCCCTCCTTGGCACGCATTTTTTCCAGGTCGTCAAGAGCAAGAGTGAAGACATATTCGACGGCGATCAAAAACTCTTCCGCCGGCTCTTCATTTTTTGGTTTTACGACATTCGGCAGGCGGGCTATCACATTTAAGTCGGGTTCGCCCGTCAGCGAAAATTCATCCCGCATTTCCTTCATCGCCGCCAAAAAACCCCGAATTAGAGGGCGATTAAGCTCAAAATCGACGTTGTCACTGCGGTCGTACTGCAGATTTACATCGACACGGCCGCGTGTTAAACGGTTACCGATCAGCCGTTTTATGACCGCTTCGAGTGGCTGTAGCTCGCTTGCGAGCCGCAGATTTACATCGAGAAAACGATTGTTTACGGTTTTTAATTCGACGCTGATCGAGAATGTGCTTTCGGCGACCGAGCCGCGTCCAAAGCCTGTCATTGATTTCATAATTCCGCCTCATCTATCGTCTCCATATCGGCAAACTGGAGTTCGTAAAGCATTTTGTAGGTTCCGCCGCTCGCGAGCAATTCGTCGTGCGTACCGGTTTGGGTGATCTTGCCTTTTTCCATAACGACGATCTTATCGGCCTTGCGTATCGTCGAAAGCCGGTGAGCGATAACGATCGATGTCCTGTTCTGCATTAGGTTTGCCAATGCCATTTGCACGAGGCCTTCGCTCTCAGTATCGAGCGCTGAGGTGGCTTCGTCGAGAATCAGGACGGGAGCGTTTACGAGAACCGCGCGAGCGATCGCTATTCGCTGGCGTTGGCCGCCGGAGAGCAGCGTTCCGCGCTCGCCGACGAGCGTTTCGTATTTATTTGGCAGGTGCACGATAAACTCGTCGGCGTAGGCAATGCGGGCCGCCTCCTCGATCTCGGCGTCGGTTGCGGTGGGCTTACCGTATGCGATATTTTGACGGATCGTATCGTTAAAAAGCACGGTTTCCTGCGTGACGAGGGCCATTTGTTTTCGCAAGCTCAAGATTTGGGCATCTCGAAGATCCGTACCGTCCCAATAGATCGCACCATGGGCTGGGTCGTAAAGACGCTGGATAAGCTTAGTAAGGCTCGATTTGCCGCCGCCGCTTTGGCCGACCAATGCGACCATCGTTCCTTTTTGGACTTCGAGATCGATGTTTTGGAGTATCTTTTTCTTATTATTGCCGTAATTGAAGGAAACACCGTCCAGCCGAATCTTGTCTTTTAACGTGGTCAGCTCGATGGCGCTGGCCTTTTCGGGAAGCATGTCGTTTTCGTCCAGAATGCTCCATACGTCGCGTGCCGCAGCAAAGGCCTTGGTGATCTCGTTATGCTGCCGCGAAATTTTTCGCATAGGGTCGTAGCTCCTTAGCAGGAAAAAGAGGAACGTGAAAAATTGCGAAGGGTCCAAGCGTGCCGAGTTTATCTCGCGGAGGCCAAAATAGAAAAGTACAACGACCGCGATCATGCCGATCAACTCAATCACGGGCGGCGAAAGGGCGGCAATACGGGCGGACCGAAGGTTCGCCTTAGCGATGATCCGTGCAACGGCTGAAAAACGCTCTTTTTCCCGAACCTCGCCCGCGTAGGCGGTGACAATGACGTGATTCGAAAGAGTCTCTTGCGAGGTGTCGCTCAGATCTTTATTGCCTTTGAGTGCGACGTCGGCAAGTTTACGCATACGGCGGCTAAAATTTGTTGTCAAAAGGCCAATGATCGGAGCGATTATCAACGAACCAATCGTCAGCCGCCAATTATAATAAATGGCCGCGCTTATAAAAAATACCAGCATCACGCTCTCGCGGAGTACATCTCGAAGATTGGACGAAACGGCGAGTTCGATCGCCGAACAAC
>JAYVDQ010000463.1:0-2776 GCA_043749325.1 Chloracidobacterium sp.
AACCGATGACGATCAAAAGCGTGTAACAACCCTAAGGGAAGCGTGCGCCCTTGGTTCGGATTATGTTGTCATCGGCCGCCCGATAACGCAGGCGAAAGATAGAATCCAAGCCGTTGAAAGGCTTATTTGCGACGAAACAGCGGTTAGTTAATGCTTAAACGGAATTATCAACTTAATTTTAACACGCGGCATGCGATCGTCGCATTCGCGTTGGTGGCCCTTTCTGTCGCTGCTACTTGCTTTCTAGGGCTAGCAGACGCTCAGGCTGTCGCTGCATCGCCGTCGATCTTTAGGATCGGCGAGAAATTAAGTTACAGCATTTCATTTGGCAAGATCACGGACGGCGGATATGCCGAATTGTATGTAGCTTCACGGGGCAAGCTTTCGGGCCGGGACGTTGTTGAGATCCGGTCAAAAGCCAAAACGCAGGGCCTTGTAAATGCGTCGTTTTTCATGATCGACGAACGCCGCGTCACCTTTGCCGCACCTGATACGGGTTTGCCGGTTTTCATACGGCGTACTGTTAACGACGGCCCGCTGCCAAAGGAGACGGTCAATAATTATCTAAAGGACGCGACGCCAAACTTTGACCTGATCACCATGATCTATAAGGCAAGGGAAGCGGGCGGCATCGGCACGTATCCATTTCTTGAGGGTGGGCAGACCTATACAGCGACCTTTCAACTCGCCGGCAAAGAACATGTAAAGGTTGACGCCGGGGAATTTGACACCATCGTTTCCACGGTACAAAGCGATCTATTTGCGGCTCATGGCGTCAAGGAAATAAAGATCAACTTTACGAATGACGACGAACGTGTTCCGGTTTTGATAAGGGTTAAGACCGCAAAAGGAGAGTTTCGCGCGTCACTGCTTTCCGTTCACGTCGATGAGCCCGAAGCGACTCCGACGCCGACTCCAAAGCCTGCAACAACGCCTGTCATCACGGTCACGCCGCGTCCATCGCCGTCGGCATCACCGTATGTAGAAAACAAGCCCCTATTACCTGAATTGGGGTTTAATCTGGGTGAAACGCTCAACTACACAATATCAACAGGCGGCAAGCCGGTGGCCACTATCACCCTGTCAGCGGTAGAGCGAAAGCTTGTTCAAAAAAGAGACAGTCTGCTGCTAACAGCAACGATCACCGGTACCGAACCGGGGAATGCTGTATTCCAATTGGGTGATTCATTAAAGGTTCTGGTTGACCCCGACACCTTGGCTCCGCTCTCCTATCAGAGCAAATTTGCGGGCGGAATACTTGGCCTGAATCAAAATGTAATCTTCGATCAGAGAACCGGGAACATATCATTTGGTGCTAAAGAGCCGTTCGATGGGCCGATTGGGACGCACAGTCTGCTCTCGCTTGTTTACGCCATGCGTTCTTTTAATTTGAAGAACAGCAAAGACCCAAGTAATCCGATCAACGACACACGCGTCGCGGTTTTTTGGGAAACTCGTCCGTATATTTTTATACTTAAGCCCGCTAATCCCGAGGATTTAGTTATCAATGGCATAAAGACCTCAGTTCAACGGGTCGTAGTCTATACGGGGAATAAACAGCTCGACGATCTTAAGATCACGGTCTGGCTCACCGACAATAGCCGCGTGCCCGTACGTTTTTCCTTCGGAGCATACCAGGCGGATCTT
The DNA here is from genome assembly GCA_043749325.1 of Chloracidobacterium sp. Lineage (GTDB taxonomy): Bacteria > Acidobacteriota > Blastocatellia > Pyrinomonadales > Pyrinomonadaceae > OLB17. The sequence continues at coordinate 1,648 of JAYVDQ010000463.1, forward strand.
GTCTCTCCACCTTCCAATAACGTAGATAACTTGAAATAATTTTCGTGCTTTTTGGCGTTGGAACAGTCTGATTTCATAATTGAAATTGAAATCGGTTTTCAATTAGGATAGAATGATTTTGGAAATAGATTTCTTGTCGAAAGGAATTTGTTTAGAGAAAACGAATGAATATGGTTTCTGGGACAAACATGACACTGGCGGACCTCCCGGTCGGAAAAGATGCACGCGTGATAGCTGTTAACGGGACGGGAAGCATAACCCGGCGACTACTTGAAATGGGCGTTATTCCGGGCGTGACGGTGCAAATGGTTAAGATTGCCCCGTTCGGTGATCCGATCGAGATTCGCGTGCGCGGGTATAGTCTCGCCATGCGAAAAAGTGAGGCCGACGCCATCGAGGTTAGTGTTTAGCAGCACGGCTGAGCCGCCGATGAATGAACGACAACGGACATAATCCTCAGATCACCATTGCTCTTGCGGGCAATCCTAATGCCGGCAAGACGACCCTTTTTAACTCACTCACAGGTCTCAAACAAAAAGTCGCAAATTACCCCGGCGTCACCGTCGAACGCAAAGAAGGGCCGTGGCAGCTTAACGGCAAAGCCGCCAATCTAATCGACCTGCCCGGCCTTTACAGCCTCGAAGCAACATCGCTCGACGAGCAGATCGCCCGCGATATAATCACCGGCGAGCAGGCGGGTGTACCAAAGCCGGACGCGATAGTTGCGGTTGTTGATGCGACCAACCTCGAACGCAATTTATATCTGGTCACACAGCTTTTCGAATTCGGCATACCAGTAATTGTCGCGTTGACGATGATCGATGTTTTTGAAAAACAAGGCCACGAGATCGACATCGAGATGCTCTCGGTGTTGCTGAAAACGCCGGTCGCTGCAGTCAATACCAAGAGCGGACGCGGTCGCGTCGAGCTGACCAAACGCGTCACTGAGATCCTACATATTACGCCCGAGGTTCCGTACGTATACGATGAGAAAGAGGGCGAAGGTGGGCCGCACGGCAAGATATTTTCCCGTTACAATTTTATTTCGAGCGTCGTGCAGGAATCGGTCTGGCACAGCGACCATCAGAGCCATCGTCTATCGGAAAAGATCGACCGTATTCTGACACAT
>JAYVDQ010000464.1:0-14967 GCA_043749325.1 Chloracidobacterium sp.
GGCACTTACCTCCTGGCGTTTGGTGTCTATACAGACCGGGTCGGCATTGCACGCCGTGATCTGCGCGACCTTTGTATTAAGCCCGGCGGTGTCAGCTTCACGACTCAAAAAGTCGTGATAGTGCATCTGCACGAAGAGCGTGGGACTCTCTATCGGATTCGTGCTGGGAAGCGAAGTGTCGTTGTCTGCGATCGTTAAGACTGCGACGCTCTGTGCTCCTGGCGCGACGCCCCGTGGGCGGGTCAGAAAAAGACTGAGCTGCCGATCACCGTCGACAAAACCGTTATCAGACAGCAGCACTTTGAAACTCTTGCTTGTCTCACCTGCGGCAAACGAAAGGGTGCCGGCGGCAAGCGTGTAGTCGACCTTCTGAGAGGCCGTCTCGTCACTGGTCTGGTAGTCAACGGTGCCCGGCAAAGAGGTATTACCCGTACGAGTGACAGTGATGATCGTCGCTCCGGCTCCTTCTGGGGCGCTGTAACTCGCGGCGCTAAATTGTACGCTGCTCGGCTCGCGATCGAGCCCGGCGATCTCATCCGCAGATAGCGCGCGCCCATAAAGCCGCAGACGCGCAATTGACCCGGCCGACGCTTCGCCCGTGGTACCGCCCGTGAGATTGTCCTGGAAAAAGCGCAGCGTGTTGTTCGAATCGATCACGGCATTATTACCTGCATCGCTGAATTGAAACTGTTGGACGCCGTTGAGGTAACCGGTGACAATTCCCGCCGCATCGCGCGTGAGAGTGACCTGCACGTAAGCGCCCGCAGTAATCGGACTGCCTGTGCCGACCGCGCCCGATTTGAAGCCGAGGTTATTATCGGCTGTGGCGTAGAGGCCGTTGTCACTTGTGCCGTTCTTGAAATCGAGGAGGCGGCGGAGCTTGTTGGCCTCGTCGAACTTGAGGAGCATTGTAACGGTGTAAACGTTGTTCGGAATCAAACCTGTAGTTGGCAAAAGTGCGAGACCGTTGTTGGTTGGGAACTTGAGCACCGTAGTGGAGGCTCCATCAACTGTATCGGTGACAAAGGTGTTGGCCGTCGAAGTGCCCGGATTAATTAGATCGGTCACCGCCGGCGCCGCGTTCGATGAATCAGTAGGCGCACTTTCGGTGTTCGACAAACTTAAGTTTGTCGGATTGTCAGGACTGCTCGCCGCGCCGGTTCGCGTGCCATTGAAGCGATAATCGGCATTGGGGTCATCTCGATAGTTGAAGTCAAAAGATTGAAAGTGGGAAAGCGCCTGGTTGCTGTCGGCAGCGTCGACGATTCCAACGTCAATCCTCGCCCGACCTGTAGGATGCAATGTTGGGGTAAGTGTTATAGTCTGGATCGAAGTGCCGCTGGGAGCTTGGATGGGAAAGAACTGGGACCGGCCACCTTCAACATTGTCAGAGAAAAATACTTTTATAAAGGCGCTGCTCAGACCACTCGTCAGCTTGTAAGGCATGGTCAACTGAACCCGAATTGTACCATCGTTCGGGTTGATCACCGCCGTCCCCCTGTCGCTGAAGGTCGTGGAGTAAACCCTTTCGCCATTGGCAGTGGCCTCCGCCACGTATACCCAATCGCTGGGGGTAAATTCTCGACTGGAAATCATCAGGCGCCTTCCACTGCTGTCCAGCAATGTCGCGTAGAACACCAGGCGAGGAAAGCTCTTCCTCAACGTGTCCTCCGGAATACGAAAACGAAGCTTGATGTCCGATTTCAGCTTTGGTTGAGCCGTTCTTTCTACTGGTTCAACTATCTTGGCGATGGTTGGGCCGTTTCCGCTCCCGGGGAGAAGGTTATCAACTCGGAGCTCGATAGCTCCAACGAGCGGATCGCTGACCAGCGTGTATGCCACGTCGCAGGTAAAGACGCCGTCTGCGTGCGTCAGCCGAGTCCTGTCCGTAAGGTCTTCGCCGTCAATTTTGGGGAAAAGTATAGAGATCGAATCAACCGTCTTCGCAAGGTTCAACGTGACATTGACGCTCTGCGGGCTGTTGCTCGCGTTCGCTGATGTAACCGTTATCGTGCCTTGATATGGCGTGTCGCTGCCCGTCAGACCACTGATGTTGACGGAAACTGTCAGTGTCGTGGACTGGTTCGCAGCCAAAGATCCCGACGGAGAAGTCACGCTCAGCCAGTTGCCGTTTGAAGTGGCGGCGGCATTCCAGTTAAGTGTACCGCCGCCCGTGTTCGTCAGAGTCACGGTTTGATTTGCCGGGTTATTGTCGCCTTCGGTTGCTTGAAATGTTAGTTGTTGTTTGCTCAAACTGATCTGTGGCGGCGTTGGCGTTGGCGTTGGCGTTGGCGTGGGTGTCGCGACGCCCGAGACGCAATTAGAAATGGTCGAAGTACTTTGACCAGTCGCTGTCGCCGAAGCGGTAACATTCGAGCCGCCAGGAATGTTGAAGGTGGCGTTACCGCTGGCATCCGTAGAGGCCGTCGTCTCACTAATGAAGGTTTTAGCTTGCGAGGTGCCGCTAAAACCGCAGGCATCGTTTGAGTAGAATTCGATTGTGAAAGACGTGCTGGCAGTTGCGCCCGTCAGAGCTCCTGTCGTTCCATTCAAGAATGGACTCTTCGCACAGGTAGTACTGCTACTGCAAAAGATGGCTTGGGCCGCATTGCCGAAGATGGAATTGCGTCGCACGGAATTTCCTGTGCCGCTGACAGTAACCCCCTGGCCGGATTTTGTAAAAGCGATCAAATTGCTCGTGCCGCCGCCAGTGCCGCCAATTTGATTATTCGCGCCGCTCACCTGCACCCCAATATTGGTATTGCCCAGGTCGTTAGTGCCGTTAACATCCGTTCCAATGTAGTTTCCCTGTACAAGATTGTTCGATCCCGAGATTTGTACTCCTGTGCCGTTGCCGGAGATGATGTTGCGTGCTCCTGCATCCGTCCCTCCGACTGTGCTTTGTGCCGTGCCGGGCGTGAGGTCACTGATAAAAACGCCAAGACTGTTGCCGAGAGCTTTCGTGCCGGAAACATCAGTACCGATCAAATTGCCTTGCACGAGAGCTGCCGAAGCCGTGGAGATGCTTATGCCACGCTGGGTGCCGGCAATCACGTTGCGGGCTGCCGGCGTGGTGCCGCCTACTGTGAAACCTGTGGCTCCGGTAGTGCCGGTGAACTCAATTCCGAAAGTGCTTGAAGTTGATCCACCCAAAATGGCTGTTCCGGCGGCATTCGTTCCGATGAAGTTTCCCTGCACGAGGACGCCGGAGTGTCCTTGTATGCGCACGTCGGTCCCGCTGCAAGCAATAACATTGCCTGCTCCCCCGGTTGTTCCTCCGATTGTCGTATTCGGGCTGTCGTTGGTGCCGGAAGTAGAAGCGACGCCGATGCCTGTTCCAAATGCTTTTGTGCCCGTTACGTCGGTGCCGATGTAATTTCCCTGGATTTTGTTTCCGGATGAATGATCTGGGATGCTCACTCCCCGCCCTCCGTTCACCGGCAAAGCCAGAACATTTCGTGCCGCAGAGGTTGTCCCGCCAATCGTGTTGTTGGGCGACGATGGTGAACCTGAGATAGAAATGTCGTCGCCGGTCGTTGCGCCATACGCAGCGCTCGCGCCGGAAACATCGGTGCCGATGAAGGTGTTTTCGACTATGCAGTTCCCTCCCGAGACGGTGAGCGGCCTAGCCGGAGACGTCGGAAAATTATTAAGGGCCAGCCCGCGAACAACAGAATTCGCAGGAACGCTGATTCCACCGCTGCCGCTTATTTCAACTCGGCTGCCACCTCCGTCAATCGTCACCGTCTTGCTGAAACCATAACCCGGGCCGTTGGATGTAATTTTGGTCACAGAGAAAGTGACCATATCGCCACCAGGGCCGGCGCTTACTTCACCCGCGGCCGCCCGCAAGGTGCATATCCCGTTGTTGGCAACAGTCTCGCACTTGCCGTCGCCTGGGTTGGCATCACCTTGATCGCCGTTGTTATTAACGGTGAACGTTCTGAGCGGAACTGTCGGCGAGATAGCTAATGGCGATGTGCCGCCATTCTTGAGCACGACCAGATCACTGAGCGCATCTGCATTCAAACGCATCGGCAGCACAGCAACCGGATCGCTATCTGTATCCAGCGATGCGGCCACGCGCATGGTGGGCGACGCGGCGGCGCGACCCGCGTGACCCTTTGCCTGCGGAGCCTCAGTTGTGATGATTTGCAATTGATGATCCGCCGGGTTCACGACCACCAGATCATCTTTTCCACTCACCGAAACCCGCGCACGGACCAGCGCTGGAGTAGCACAGGCCGAAGTTCGGGTTACGTCAGACGAACACCGGCTTAAGTCCGCGCTGACGCCTGTCGCCACGTCGGCTATGATCGTGCCCCACCGCTCACCATCGGACCGTCTTTCGACAACATGCAAAACGCCGTCAGCCGAAAGCAGCGCCACTTCGCTATGTTGATCTCCACTGAAATCTCCTATTGTTAATGAAGTAATTGGAAACGGCATCGACGTAACGTCGATCTGCGCTGGTGAAACTTCCGATCGCGCCTCCTCGTCCAGTGAAATACGTCGATCGCGGCCGTGCACGATCACAAGGTCGCTGCCTGCGGCGACTGCAAGATCCATTTCGTAACCGTCGTCCATTTGTCCCAAGGCAAGAGAGGTTGCGGCCTGGGGCAGGGTCAATGCTTCCGGCTCACTTTTGAAGGCGCCGTCCGCACCCTCGTAAACCAGTGCTTGAGCTCCCGAGGCACCATCGATGCCGACGATAACATCGTCGAGACCATCCGCGCGGTTGATCTCGCCGACGGTCATGGCTGTCACTTTGCCGGGAAGCTCGATCGCACGGGGTTCCCCCAAACCGCCGTTTCCATTTCCAGCTAACCAATAAAGTCTCTGACTGCCCAAAGCAGCCACAACGATATCCCGATGCCCGTCGGCGTTGAAATCTCCTGTCCCGATCACGTCGGGTCGTTCCGGCAGCTCAAATACCGTCGCCGGGGAGAGAAAAGGCGCATCGGTAAAATCGCCGCGCTTCCTTCGCTCTGTGGCTTCCGGCGTGTCCGCGTAAATCGCATCCACATTGCCGCGATGAATGACCAGCAGATCGGCATCGCGCCCCGCGTATCCACTGACAAGATCAGGCACTCCGTCATCATCAAGGTCCCCAGCTGCGAGCGACAAAGGCCGCGCCGACCGGTTCTCCAACTCCCTTTTAGTTTCCACACCGGCATAGACCGTCGCCATCTCACGTCCGTTGCCAAGACGAAGCTGCGATTTGCCCTCTCCATTTGCCCGCAAGATAAGGGGCGAGTCTTGCAGCTTGGATTCCAGCAGCGGAGTTGACTGATTCGCCGCGTATTTCGCCTGTTCTTCACGAGCAAAGGCTCTACTGCTGGTCAGAGTAATGGCCTGACTCAAAGCGAGGCCGACTATAAAAAGCATGACGACGATCGGGATGATATATATCTTTTTCATTGCGGTATTTCCTTATCATTATCTCCAGGCTACACAAGACTGCCGGGGAAAGCCTCTGTGGTTAACTGGTCCGTGCATTGTTCAGATTCGACACTATCTTAACTTAGCCGCGAAAGTAACGAAAGAAAAATGAAATTATTATGAATTCTCTTTCAAGATCCATTCGAAACGACAAAAACCAAGTGACAAACATTTGACCGTGCCTTTTGGTTTTAATAGCTTGTTACAAAACACGAAACCTGCGTTAAAATCGTCTGCTGAATATGCGTTGGTTGCGATTCCCTCTGGCAGCAACTAAAATCGTAGTTCTTGCAATGTACCCAAAAGGCAACCTATTAATACCGGCGTCGCACGGCCAGCTTGAGGCGATAATCAAGGAACCCAAGGGCACGCGTCGCGGTATCGGTCTAGTCTGCCACCCGCATCCGCTTGGCGGCGGGACGATGCACAATAAGGTCGTTTTTCGTGCCGCCGCCGGGTTGGTGGATGCCGGCCTGACAACCATCCGTTTCAATTTTCGAGGTGTCGGAGCCTCGACCGGGGAACACAATGAGCTCGAGGGCGGCAAGGAAGATATCCGCGATGTGCTCGATTACATCGATGCGAATTTTCCCGGTGAGGAAGTGACCCTGGCGGGCTTTTCGTTCGGTTCGCGGACCGGATTGGCTGTCGGTATCGATGACGGTCGCGTTATGCAGCTCATCAGCATCGGCACGCCCGTGGATAAATACATTGATTACGAGTTTTTGGCCGGACTGCGAAAGCCGATACTTTTTGTACACGGCAACCGCGATGAATTTGGCTCGGTTGAAAATTTGCGTTCTCTTTTTGACAAGGTTTCGCAGAACACGGACGCGGAACTGGTTATATTTCCAAACTGCGGCCATTTTTTTGATGAACATTTGAATGAATTGCGGGAAGCTATTCGAGATTGGACGGAAAGAAAGTTAACCACAGATGGACACAGATAGACACGGATGAAGAACAAGCGATTTGGCTCATAGCATATCCGAGTTCACCTGTGTTTATCTGTGGTAAAAACTCTTATGGAACAAGAAACAATCCGCGATGCGGCGATCCGTCTGACGATGATGCCGCGTGACACTAACGCTCACGGCACCGTTTTCGGCGGCGTAATATTGAGCTATATCGACGTTGCGGGCGGTGTTGAGGCCGTGCGGCATACAAAACACGAGCGTTTTGTCACCGTCGCGATGAAAGAGGTCATCTTTCACGAGCCTGTATTTATTGGCGATCTTGTCAGCTTTTACGCGAGTACGCTTCACGTTGGCAAGACCTCGATAACCATTCACGTCGAGGTAGAGGCCGAGCGGTTTGGCAACAAAGGGCAAAAAGTACGCGTGACCTCGGCCGACATAACATTCGTTGCGATCAACGAAATGCGCGAGAAAGTTAACATCGGCCAAGCATAATATTTGCTTCTCGCTTCGTATTGTGCAAAATTTGTAGTTGAATAAAGGAGAATATTTGATGCCAACAATTACGGCTCACACAGCCAATGGGACGGTCGCATTTGAGGCCGAAGACGGCAAGAAACTTGTTCTTGCTATTGAAGATAACGGGGTGGACATCCTGCACCGATGTGGCGGCAACGCGCGCTGCACGACCTGCCGCGTTGAGATTTTGTCGGACAATGTCGGCGAAAAGACCGACGACGAGGCCGCTATCCTGTCAACTAAGGAAGGATTGAGCGATAACACCCGTTTGTCTTGTCAGATCCGCGTTCACGAAGACATGGAAATAAGGGTCATCAATCAGGCAAGCGTCGCGGGTATCGATCCCGGAACGCGGCCGGAGGATTAATTTTTAATTAAAAGCGAGGGAATATGTTAAATAAAATAACGGCAAAACTAACGGCAAATCTCGAAACTGCGGAGGCTCACTGCGATGCTCCGTGCGGCATTTACGACCCGGCTTCGGCACGCATTGCGGCTGAGGCGGCTCTTTCGATGACCAAGAAGATCCTTGACCTCAAGGCACCGGACGGCGGCGACGCTAAAGCCTCAATTGCTTACCAAAACACGCTGACGCGTTACATCCTGGTCAAAGAAGAACAGGCCCACGAGGCGAAAGAACAGCTTTTGATCCTCTGGACGGATTATTTCAAGCCGGTACATCTCGAAAAATATCCTAATCTCCACGACACGTTCTGGAAAGCGGCCAAGCTCTGCTCCGCCGTCAAGGTCGAGGTCAGCCTCGAACACGCTACCGAATTGATGGACGCGATCAAAGAGATCCACGGCATTTTCTGGGCTTCGAAGGACCGCGATGTAGCCTGGTACACCGCTGGGTAATTGATTTGAATTGAAAAACAGATGGCGCGGGATATTATGATCCCGCGCTATTTTTATTATGTCTATTGATTTGCCGGTTGCCGGTTGGAACGATCAGATTTTGTTAATTCTGCGGCGCCGAATCGCGTTTTCCGTAGATGGCGAATCGATGTCACCCGTATTGAAAAGTGGTGACAAAGTACTCGTCGACCCGAGAGCATCAATAGTCATCGGTGACATTGTCCTCGCCCACCATCCTTATAAACAGGGCACGCGCATGATAAAACGCGTCGCTGAAATCACTACGACAGGCGAATATTTCCTAACCGGCGACAACGCGAACGAAAGCACCGACAGCCGCTCGTTCGGCAAATTACGCTCGACCGACATTTTGGGAAAAGTCGTCTGTAAGCTCAACTAATCCTTCATTTGTGATATCTCTTCTCACCGGCCTTTATCGCGACTTCCAACCGGTTTTGCTGCGGCGGCAGCGGACACGTCGCAAATGCCGTAAAAGCGCAGGGCGGATTTTCAGCTTTGTTAAAATCAAGCACCACTTTGCCGTCTTTCGGAGCGTCGGCGTAGAGAAATCTGCCCGCTCCATACGTCGAAGACTTGCTCGTCAGGTCGCGGAAAATGATAAAGAGATGGTCGTCCTCGATCACCGGCTGCAGCCGGTACTCCTTACCGCGAATTTTGAATTTCAGAATGCCGGGGCTCTTGTATGGAAAGGTCCCACCGAGGACGTTCGGAACCTTGACATCTTTGGGCTCGGGATATGGTTCGAGATCGGCGGTCACCTCCAATTTCGGATCGATCGCAAACCATTCCAGGCCGGAGAATTTGGTCCTTTCCGGATTTTTCAAGTCTTTTAGGCGAATGCCGAAACGGTCTTCGCGTTTTATCAGATAAAATGTCTGGCTGCCACCCTCGATTCTGTTCGGTTTGGTCTTTTCGTCGGAAGCTAGATCGATCTTAGTAATGATCTTTCCATCCGATTTGGCTTCAACCCCTGGAACAATATTTAACGCTGCATTACCGCCCGAGAAGATGATCTCGCCAAATTTTCCCTGCGTAAAATTATCGGTCAGCTGAACGTCATAATTACCTCCGGCCCCGACTGTATTGACGCCCTCCTTCAGCCAAAACAACCCGGCAACCGTTAGCCAGCCGCCGTCGGCGAGCAATTCCGTTTCGTGAGCCGCCCGCCATTTGTTGATACCGCGTTCATAGTCCGACTCCGCATGGCCGACAAGACTAAAAACAAAAATTGCTATGAGACCACCTACAAATCTTTTCATGATCTAAACTCCTACCTCGATGGCCCTTTCTACTCGTGACGGTGAAATAACCGCCTCTGAAAATCTCTCCATCTCCTCAAGCTGCGGGCTGCATTGCAACAAAAGCAAATTAACACCAGCATGTTCAAATTCCGCAACCCGCTCGGCAACCTGCTCCGGAGTGCCCATCAAGCCGGATCGCAAGCCGCGATTTGAGACCGAATAATCCTCAAGCGAAACCTGCTGTTCGAGTTTCGTATTGCTCAGCCAATCCTGATAATTATCATACCCGGCGGCTGACTGCTTAACGTCGGTGATGCGAGCGAGTTCCCGTTGCGCGGCAGCCTCTGTGTCTCGCACGATCGAATACCCTGCGACGCCGTAGATCATCGGCGGCAGGCCAAGTTTATCGCGGCGACGTTCCATATCGTCAATTTTACCTTTTACAGTCGCCGGATGATCGCCATGCATGACGTAGGCATCGCATTGCCGGGCGATCGTATCTTTTGCCTTTTCCGATTCCCCTCCGGCGTAGATCACCGGTTTTGACCGTGGTTTGGGCTGCATCACAACATCGTCGACATTGTAATAATTACCCGCAAACGAAAAATGATCCTCGCTCCACATTCGATTGACGATCTCGAGCCATTCCGCAGTACGAGCGTACCGGTCGTCGTGCTCGTCAAATTGGACGCCGTATTTCCGAGCCTCCGTCGCCCACCATGCCGATACGACGTTCAGCGATAGCCGTCCGCCACCAATGCGATCGATATTAGCAGCCTGTTTTGCCAGGAGTGCCGGATTGTGAAACGTCGGACGCACGGCAACCATAAATTCAAGCGTGTTTGTCACCGCCGTAAGAGCTGCCGCCGTCGACCACGCGTCAAGCGAAGGCTCGTCCACGCCTTTGATATCGTTGAGATTCAATTCGGCAATGAGCGACAGGTCAAATCCGATCTCCTCGCTCCGCTGTGCGAGCCGCTTGACATACGCCCAGCCCGCTTCCATTCCCTCGTCCTCGACGTTCCTTAACCAGCCGCCAAAGACCGGCATCCAATATCCGTATCGCATAGTTTTAATTCCTCTTCCAGAAAATCAACCAACTTCTCATTCGGGTCAAATCCGACCACGTTCTCCGCATCCGCGACAAAATTTGACAACGCATTAATGTCGTAAAACAAAGGCTCACCCGTGCTGTCGTCAATCAAATATTCGACACCGCCGACATCGATATTCGCCGCCGCGACGATCTCCTCGACCGTCTGGATAATCGAGGGAGGCGGCACGAAGTTTTCAACTCGCAATCCCGCCTTTGGGCCGTCGGCCAAACAAATTTCTCCGCTAGTTGCGGCTATTTCGGTCTGGCAGATCTCGGCCGGACAGAGATTAAAATTCTCACCGTTCGAATAGATCTTCAGAGCGTACAGAAATTTGCCGTTGAGCGTCTCGATGCGGTTGATGTGGCCGTCGCGTTTATTAACAAATTCCTGCACGATCAGCGTGCCGTCGATCCCAAGATCGATCAGTTTGCCGTCCACCGCGGCGCGAAGCTCGTCTGACGAATCAAATTTAACGATCCCCGCACCGCGTCCGCCGATATTGGGTTTAACCAGTATCGGAAATTTAAGCTGTCCCGCGGCTTCGATCAGCTTTGCAATCGAATTAACGATCCTCGTCACCGGAAATTTGACCCCGAGCGACGCGAGCAGCGAGACCTGCAAAGCCTTCGATATTTCGATCTGAAAAGCCTTCGATCCGTTGATCACGCGGACGCCCGACCTTTCTAGGCTCGCCAGCAGGCCGCCGGTGTAGAAGATCGCGTTGCTATTTCCCCGCAGATAGGCCGAGGCACTCATACGATTGAACAGAACCAAAAAATCCGCACATTTTTCGGGGTCGTAATAATCACTCGACGCATCAATCTTTTCGTAAGATAGACCGCGATCATCCAACGTCCGAAATAACGTCCGGAACCAATCTGGATGTTCGTAATAAATACCGATGGCTCGGTTTCCTGTTCGTGTTTTTTCTTCTAAATACATGTCAACGAGTTATTTCCTCTCCCTCTAAACATCAATATTCGTTCCAAAAATTATCGTCAATATACTTTCCGCCGCCGTCGCACAAAACCGTGACGATCACCGCCCCGCGATCGAGTTCTTCAGCCAGCCGCACGGCGGCAAGCACGTTCGCTCCCGAACTCACGCCGACAAAAAGCCCTTCTTCGCGTGCCAAACGCCGCGTCATGGCCTGGGCGTCTTCGGTCGCGATCTCAACATTTCGATCGGCGAGCTGAGGATCGTAAATTCCCGGAATACGAGCCGTGCCCAGATGCTTCATTCCCTCAAGCCCGTGGAGCGGCAGATCGGGCTGCACAGATATAGCCGTTATAGCCGGATCGAATTCCTTTAACCGCCGCGTCGTACCTACAAAAGTCCCGGTCGTGCCCAATCCGGCGACAAAATGCGTGATCCGTCCATTTGTTTGCTGCCAGATCTCAGGAGCGGTTGTCTCAAAATGAGCTTTCCAATTCGCGTCGTTGTTATATTGATCGGCGTAAAAATACTTGTCGGGAAACTTTTCGGCGAGTTCGCGGGCGACGATCTGGGCACCATCGGTTCCGTTCAGTTGATCGGTCTCAATGATCTCGGCTCCGTAGAGTTTGAGAATCCGCTTGCGGGCCGCGCTCGCATTTTTTGGCAGCGTGAGCGTTACACGGTAACCTCGCGCTGCCCCTATCATGGCGTAGGCGATGCCGGTGTTACCGCTCGTTGCGTCGAGGATCGTTTTGTCGGCAGTCAGCTCACCGGAAGCTTCGGCCGCAAGGATCATTGCCAGAGCCGCGCGGTCTTTGATTGAGCCGCCCGGATTGAGATGCTCGGCTTTTGCGTATATCTCGACATTTTCTGGTATGCCGCGGGCGACATTTCGAAGACTGATCAATGGCGTATTGCCAATCGCGTCATTGAGAAATGATTTGGGAATTTCGTCAGTTCGGAATGATTGGGCCGACCTCGTCTCTGTTACTGCTAAATGCGTCATTTTTACCTCAAGAAAAAAAGAAAACCGGCCGCGAATCCTTTGATAGATGCACGGCCGGTCGGTTTTAATACCTTAATTACGTTTAGATCAGATCACTCATCCACGCAAAACCTCAGCCGGTACGCCATACAAGCGCACATCATGAAACAACAACAAGTGCAATGTTTCGGCTGAGTAATGTGTATCATTGAATCCTTACTAAAAAGTCTATATTGTCAATATAATGAGTCGCGAAAGTATTGTCAAATGAATTTTTCGCATTGCGGTGCTAGACTGTTATTTCGCACATGTGAGTGTTTTTATGATCGACGAACAGGTTCTCATCGAAAAATTTGTCAACCGCAAAAATCGCGAGCGGCTCAAAAAGCCGGACTGGCTAAAGATAAAGCTCGGCGATCCGCGTAATCAAAACGCCGTGCTTGACCTGATCAGCGGCCTAAATCTCCATACCGTCTGCCAGGAAGCCAAATGCCCGAATATTTTCGAATGCTGGACGGATAAAACCGCGACATTCATGCTCGGCGGTGATACTTGTACGCGGCACTGCGGCTTTTGCGCCGTAAATAAGGGCCTGCCGGTGGACCTCGACTCGATGGAACCGACCCACGTCGCAGAGGCTGTCAAACATCTTGGCCTCGCCCACGCTGTCATCACTTCGGTTAACCGCGACGACCTGCCCGACGGCGGCTCGATGCATTGGGCGGAAACGATTTCGAAAGTTCGGGAGATGAATCCCGAATGCAAGGTCGAGGTTCTCATTCCCGATTTTAACGGCGATGAGATCGCTCTCAACAACGTGCTCCACGCCCAGCCCGACGTACTCAACCACAACACAGAAACGATCGCACGGCTCTACCGCCGCGTTCGCCCCGACGCCATTTACGAGCAGTCGATGGAACTGCTGGCACGCTCGGCCCGCTGGCGTGACACGAAGCAGCCGTCGATGAAAACCAAAAGCGGCATCATGGCCGGCCTCGGCGAGACATTCGAAGAGGTCGTTGACCTCATGCGTGATCTGAGAAAGGCTTCGTGTAATATCATGACCATCGGTCAATACCTCCAACCATACGAAAAACGTCTCCCCGTCGAGCGATACGTCACGCCCGAAGAATTTGCCGAGTGGAAAAAGATCGGCGAGGCGATGGGCTTCAAACATGTCGAATCGTCACCGCTCACACGCAGCTCCTACCACGCGAGAGAGCAAGCTGAATAATGTTAAAAATTTGAGTATTTTTGCGCTACAATTCGTGATATGACAGTTCAAACGATACCAGCCATTGAAGACATGACGGGAGCTCAGAGAGTTGAGTTAATGGAAGAGTTGTGGAAAGCCATGAGCAAACAGCCTGAAGTTTATGAAGTGCCCGAACGCCATCGGCGAATTCTCGAAGAGCGTCGAGCGGCTGTTGAACGCGGCGAGATCGAATATATTGACTGGGAAGAGGCGAAACGTCAGATTCGGAGTCAGATCAAGTGAATGTCAGAATCCTGCCGCTTGCTCGCAATGACCTTAGCGAGGGTTATTGGTTCTACGAGGAACATGCAGCGGAACTCGGAGATTATTTCCTTTCGACACTCGAAGCCGAGATCGATGATCTTGCTTACCAAGCAGGTATTCATATTAGAGTCCTTGATTTTTATTTTGTGAAGCACTCAAGTCGCTTTCCCTATTCGATTTACTACTTCGTTTCCGGCGAAACGGTGATGGTAGATGCCGTAATCGATCAACGCCGCGATCCGGAGTGGATAAGTGAGCGGTTGAATTGAGAGTTGGAATTTGAACGATAGAGATTACACATCGATCATACATCAGGCCTGCGATCTCATTACTTCTGGCAGTGTCGATGAAGCGGCCTCAGTGATCAGAACAGGCTATCCCTTTTCTCCAATCGAAAAATCTGGAAGAAGCTACACTCCGCGTATGATGACAAAGGTCTTTATACGTGACGGGTTCATTGATCGGTATCGAGGAACCCGTTTGGTATTTCCACCAACATTGAGAATTTTATCGCAATACTTTCCATTAGATTTTCCATATCATAAAAACGGCAAAATGACTGAGGGGCATCTTGCCTACTGGGAACTGTTCCCAACCATTGACCATGTAAAACCCGTCGCAAGAGGTGGAATAGATTCGGAAGACAACTGGGTATGTTGTTCTATGCTTACAAACAGTATCAAATCGAACTGGACGCTTGAACAACTTCAATGGAAACTATTGCCGTCGGGCGATATTAAAGAATGGGATGGCATGATGAATTGGTTTTTGGACCAAATCGAAAAGGACAATTCACTACTTCAGATTCCTTATCTTAAAACTTGGTGGAACGCAGCGAAAGCGACGATTGCCGAAATCGATTGCTAAATTCGCACTAAATTTAGCAACTTTGTGTTAAGATATTGTCATGAAGTTTTCACGCGACATTCAGAGCCTTAGCGTTTTTAAGCGAGATTCGGCAAAATTTCTCAGGCAGTTGAAAGAAACGGGCGAGCCTATTGTTTTGACGGTCAATGGAAAGGCGGCTATGGTGTTGTCTGACCCGGACGGATACCAGCAGTTTCTTCGACTGAAAGAAGGTGACCCCAATCTTGAACTTGTTCCTAAAAAAGGCAAAAAACTAAAATGAACGAAAACGAAAAACAAACAGCTATCGAGGTCTTGAACAAGATCATGGAATTGGAATTGGCTGGTGTTGTGCGTTACACGCATTATTCGCTGATGGTTTTCGGCTACGGCCGAATTCCTATCGTGGCGTGGCTTAAGGGGAACGGCGATGAAAGTCTTGCTCATGCCAGTAAGGCGGGCGAATTCGTGACGATGCTCGGCGGGCATCCCAGCTTAAAAATTGGGCCGCTGCTCGAAACGCACAAACACGACATCGGCGACATCCTGCGCGAGAGCCTCGAACAGGAAAGCTCGACGCTTGCTG
>JAYVDQ010000465.1:0-2172 GCA_043749325.1 Chloracidobacterium sp.
GGCGTCGCGGCAAAGCTCTGCATAGCCGATGTTTTGAATGACGGGCCAAAGACCCCAGCCGAGATCGCCGTGGCGACCGGCACGCACGAGCGTTCGATCTATCGGATTTTGCGCAGCCTGGCGTCGACAGGCGTATTTACTGAGATCGCTGAGAGAAAATTTCAGAATACGTCGCTCTCAGAAGTGATCCGCTCTAATGTGCCGGGTTCCATGCGAAATATGGTGGCTTTCCTGGCCGAGCCGTGGCACTTCGCAGTGTGGGGAAACATGCTGCACAGCGCCCAAACGGGAGAAACGGCGTTTGAAAAGACCTTGGGCGAGGAGATCTTTGCGTGGTTCGCTAAGCACGATGAGGAGTCAGAGCTTTTTAACAAGGCGATGACGGATATGAGTTCCTTCGCGGCTCCCGGCATTGTTCAGTCTTACGATTTTTCAGGCATCCGGGTACTGGCAGATATCGCTGGCGGCCACGGTTTCCTTCTTTCTCAGATACTCAAAGCAAACCCCGACGTGATGGGTATTCTGTTCGACCTTGATCACGTGATGGCCGGGGCCGGTGAGATGCTCGAAGGGCAGGGCGTAGCCGATCGTGTCGACACCACAACCGGAGATTTCTTCAAAGAGGTCCCGTCGGCCGACGCTTACATTATGAAGCACATCATCCATGACTGGGATGACGAGCGAGCAGTTCTGATAATGAAAAATATAAATCGGGCGATGACGGGCGATGGGAAACTCCTGCTGGTCGAAATGGTTGTTCCTCCGGGCAATCAGCCTCACCCGGGCAAGGTGCTGGATCTGGAGATGCTCACGCTGCCGGGCGGTATAGAGCGGACGGAAGCTGAATTCGCAAGCCTGTTCGAGCAGGCCGGATTCAGATTGAACCGTGTGGTCCCGACTCCATCGCCATTCTCTGTGATAGAAGCGGTAAAAGGATAAGCACTATGGCAGAACTAACTTCAAATTTTGCGGGAATAAAATCGCCGAATCCATTCTGGCTGGCAAGCGCGCCGCCGACGAATATGGGCTCGATGGTCGAGCGGGCTTTTGACGCCGGGTGGGGTGGGGCGGTTTGGAAAACGCTGGGCGAGCCTATCGTCAATGTATCGTCGCGGCTTGCGGGGCTTGACCAAGGGCCGCTGCGTATGATCGGGCTCAATAATATCGAGCTGATCACCGACCGTTCACTTGAGGTCAATCTCAAGGAGGTTGCCGAGTGCAAGAAGAAGTATCCGAACAACGCGGTCATCGTCAGCCTGATGGTCGAGTCGAAAAAAGAGGCTTGGCAGGAGATCACAAAGCGCTCGCAGGACACAGGCTGCGACGGCTTTGAGCTGAATTTTGGCTGCCCGCACGGCATGAGTGAGCGCGGCATGGGTGCGGCGATGGGCCAGGTGCCCGAATACACCTGCATGGTGACGGAGTGGGTCAAGGAAGTCTCGGATATTCCGGTTATCGTCAAACTCACGCCCAATGTTACACATATTGTTCCACCCGGCCGTGCCGCTCAAAAGGGCGGCGGCGATGCTGTTTCGCTGATCAACACGATCAACTCCGTAATGGGCGTTGATGTTGACACGATGATTCCGTATCCAAACGTCAACGGCATGGCTGCACACGGCGGTTATTGCGGCACGGCGGTCAAGCCGATCGCTCTCAACATGGTTTCGGAGCTTGCCCGCGATGCGGAATTCAATATTCCGATCTCCGGCATTGGCGGTATTAACACATGGCGCGATGCGGTCGAATTTATGCTGCTCGGAGCCGGAAATGTGCAGGTTTGCACGGCGGTGATGCACTACGGCTACCGCATTGTCGAGGACATGATCGATGGGTTGAACAATTATCTCGACGAAAAAGGCTTCGCTTCTGTGAATGACATCATCGGCAAATCGGTCAGCCGCATGACCGATTGGGGCAATCTTGACCTCAATTACGATGTTAAGGCCCACGTTAATAAAGAAAACTGCATTCGCTGCAATCTCTGCTATATCGCCTGCGAAGACGGCGCTCACCAGAGCTTCAAGTTCGAAGAGGTCAATGGCGTAAAATATCCGATCGTTATCGAGGAAGAATGTGTCGGCTGCAATCTCTGTGCCCTCGTCTGTCCGTCACCCGGAGCGATCTCGATGGTTCGCGTTGACGCAGGCGGCCCTACCCAGAGCTGGCGTG
>JAYVDQ010000466.1:0-4643 GCA_043749325.1 Chloracidobacterium sp.
GGCACCAATGCCTTTCACGGCTCAGGCAGCTATCGATTTCGCCGTACTGCAATGTCGTCCCGCCCCTTTAATATTTCGCCGACGGCGGTTAAGCCGCAAACAAAAGTGGACAATTTTACCGGAGCAATTGGCGGACCGATTATCAAGGATCGCTGGCAGTTTTACGGCGGATATGAGTGGGTGAAACGCGATCTCGGTGGCGAGCCGCAACGAACAATAACCATCTCTGACGCAAATAAGACCGCGCTGATTGCGGCCGGTGTTCCGGCTAGTGCTTTTCCGACAGCGATTCCTACCGCGCAGAAAGTTAACTTTTTCATTTTCAGAACCGATGTGCAGTTAAATGATTCGAACCATCTCACTGGCCGGTTCAACTACTTCAAGAACATATCTCCGGATAATATCGCGGGCGGTCTAAACACTTTGCAGCGAAGTATCGACTTTGACGACAAATCCTATTCGTTGGGTATTCAGCTCGCGTCCGTCATTACAACTACCGTGTTGAACGAGTTTCGATTCCAATATGCAAAACGCGATTCCCGCAATCTTGCGAACGCGCACTCCGGAACAGGCCCCAGTATTGTAATTACAGGTGTGGCAAACTTTGGCGCGCCGGAGAATGCCAACACGATCGCTCCGCTCGAGACGATGACGCAATTTCTGGATAACCTTACCTGGACGAAAGGAAATCACACTATGAAGTTTGGCGGCGGTGTCAACCGGATCAACGACACGCGTCGTTCCAATATTTTCGCCCGTTACACGTTCCCGACCCTTCAGGCTTATTTGGATGCTAAGAATGGTGTTAACACGAGAAGTTACACGAACTACATCGAGGCATTTGGTAATCCGAACATCGTTTATAAGTCTACCTTTTTCAACTTCTTTGGTCAGGATGATTGGAAGATTACCCGCCGTCTGAAATTTAATTACGGCGTGCGGTACGATCTTTACCAGATTCCGGACGCGAACCCTGCTTCGCCTTTCGCCGCATCGCAAAAGTTTAAGGTGGACAAAAACAACTTTGCTCCGAGACTTGGACTCGTCTACGCTCTGCGAGAAGGCAATCGACCTACGGTCATCAGAGCGAGTGCGGGTATTTATTACGACACGGTATATCTTGATTTCTATCTGCGTACTTTGCAAAATAACGGAAGTCCTAAATATTTCAACTTTACGTTCGCTCCCGCGACAGCGGGATCGCCCGCGTTCCCTGCAACACTCGGAAGCCTGCCGCCGACAACCGCATTGCCGGTGCAGAGCATCGAGTCGATCGCGACTGACTTTCAGAATATGTACGCGATACACTCGAACGTGCAGGTCGAACAAGCTCTGGCGACTGATCTTTCGCTTACAGCAGGATTTATTCATTCCAGCGGACGGCACATTCCGTTATACCGGAATATCAACCGGATCAATCCGGCGACAACATTGGCTGACGGTCGGCCGATCTTTAGTAACACCGTTAATGCGACTACCCGATTGGACCCGCGTTTTAACAATACTCTCCTCGCTGAATCCGTTGGTAATTCCAATTACAATGCGTTTACGCTACAGCTAAACAAGCGTTTTTCTGGGGGCTATCAGTTCAGCGCGAATTACACGCTTTCGAAATCCACGGATGACGCTCCCGAGCAGAATCTCGTGGCGACGCAAGTCGGTAATCTGGTTGTTCAGGACCCGACGAACCGAAAGCGCGATTTCGGCCCTTCACTCGCGGATCAGCGTCATACGTTTGTCATGAGCTTTGTCGGGCGTCCCGAATTCAAATTCGAGAACAAGACATTGGAGTATCTGGTTAACAATAACCGGTTCGGCATCATTGCAACGGCGAACAGCGGCGAGCGGTTTAACATCATTTCCGCTACGGATATCAATCTCGATGGTTTTACAGGATCGGACAATCCCGTTGGGATCGGACGTAATTCCGGAAAAACGCCTAAGCAGGTCAACATTGATTTGCGGTATTCAAGAATCTTTAACTTCACCGAGAGGTACAAACTGGAAGCGTTTGGCGAGTTTCTGAACCTGTTCAATATCAATAGCAAATACCAGATCAACAGCCTTACGGTTACGACCGATGCTGCGGGAAATCCGACGCAAGCTTTGCCGACAGTTGCGACGCGTCCGGTAACTTCGCTTGACAGCCGTCAGTTCCAGATCGGCTTTAAGTTTATTTTCTAGATAAACCAAGGAAATTTACCCCTCGAGACAGATTTTGTTTGCATGAATGAACAGTTTTTGTCTCGCGGGGTGATTTTAGCAGTTTCGTTTGAAACCAAATATGCCCGAAGCGGCTCCAGTCTCCGAGACATCGGAACAACCACAATTAATTCGCGGTGTCGGCACGGTTGGTGCGACGGCCCTCAACATGATCGACATGATCGGTGTCGGGCCTTTTATCACGATGCCGCTGATCATCGCCGCGATGGGCGGCCCCCAAGCGATGCTGGGATGGATCTTCGGAGCATTGCTTGTGATATGTGACGGGTTGGTATGGTCCGAACTCGGTGCGTCGATGCCGAAATCCGGCGGGCCGTACAACTACTTAAAAGAGATCTACGGCGAACGAAAACTTGGGCGGCTGATGTCGTTCTTGTTTATCTGGCAATTGACATTTAGTGCGCCGCTATCAATCGCATCGGGCTGTCTCGGATTCGCGCTCTATGCGACATACGCATTTCCCGGTTTGGACGGGACTCTTTTTTCAAAGGATTTTCATTTACAGATACCGGTTCTCGGCAATTTGTCGGCAAGTGTCGGAGCGTCGAACGGGACATTCGTCGCCATCGGGATATGCTTGCTCTGTGTTTTTCTGCTTTATCGAAAGATCACGGTTATTGAAAAATTCTCCAAGTTTCTCTGGGTCGGGGTGATCCTGACGATCATCTGGATCATCTTTGCCGGACTCACAAATTTCAATCCGGCAATCGCATTTGATTTTCCGCCGGACGCTTTTGTCTTAAACTCGAATTTCTTTTTGGGGATGGGGGGAGCGCTCCTTATTGCGGTTTATGACTACTGGGGTTATTACAACGTCTGCTTTTTTGCTGGTGAGGTTAAAGAGCCTGAGAAAACCATACCGCGGTCGATCATGCTTTCGATCGCTCTCGTTGCGTTTATTTACATCGTGATGAACATCTCTATCCTGGGCGTTATCCCATGGAGGGAATTCAGCGAGACCGCTACGTCGGACGCCCGCCGCTATGTCGTTTCGGCGTTTATGGAGCGGCTCTACGGGCCGACGGCCGGCGTCATCGTAACCCTGCTGATCATGTGGACGGCTTTCTCGTCTGTATTTTCGCTTCTATTGGGATATTCGCGTGTGCCGTACGCGGCTGCTCTGGACGGTAATTACTTTAAGTTTTTTTCAAAGATTCACCCAAAACATCACTTTCCGTATGTTTCACTTCTGACATTGGGTGGAATCGCGGCTCTCTTCTGTTTCCTAAAGCTGGCCGATGTTATCGCCGCTCTTGTGGTGATTAGGATTATCATTCAATTCCTGGCACAGATCGTCGGCGTAATGATACTTCGCACCCGCAAACCCGATATGCCACGGCCATTTAAGATGTGGCTTTATCCGCTTCCCGCTCTGATCGCGATAGTTGGATTTGTGTATATTCTCTTCATGCGGCCGAACTTTCAAAAGGAAATCCGGTACGCCGCCGTACTGATCGTCGTTGGTTTAATTATTTATTTCGTTCGCTCGTATAGTAGAAAGGAATTCCCGTTTGAAAATAAGGTAACTGCAAATGAAATTTAACGAACGTCAGAATCAAAAAAAGATTACGAGTTCCATTCTGATTTTTCTCTGCGTCTCTGTGTCTGTGCGGTTGATATTTCCCGTTGCGACCGTGGCCCAGGTTCGTCCCGTCTATGACATGGGAGCGATCGGGTTAGGGCAAGCCCTTAAGCGTCTCCCGACAACCGCCAGTGCGATGCACACGGGAGCGCACCCGGACGACGAGGACTCGGGACTTCTCGCTTACCTTGCCCGCAGGGAACAGGCTCGCACGTCATATCTGTCGTTGAATCGAGGCGACGGCGGTCAAAACGTGATCGGCGAGGAACTTTTCGAATCTCTCGGCGCGATCCGCACCGAGGAGCTGTTGCAGGCGAGACGCCTCGATGGCGGTACCCAGTTTTTTACAAGGGTGATGGATTATGGTTTCTCGAAAAAGCGTGAGGAGGCGGCGCGAATCTGGGGCGAACGCGAGGTCCTCGGCGATATGGTGCGTGCGATCCGTTTGTTTCGGCCGCTCGTGATCGTTTCTCGATTTTCCGGAACACCGAGCGACGGCCACGGGCAGCATCAACTCGCGGGATACTTGACGCCGATTGCCTTCAAGGCTGCCGCCGACCCAAATGAATTTCCGGAACAGATTAAGGAAGGTCTTCAGCCGTGGCGGGCGTTGAAGCTATATGTTTCGCAGAGCTTTGTTCCGAATCCGCAAAACGTTCCGACATTGACATTGAATACCGGCGAATATGATCCCGTGATCGGCAGGTCATATTTTGAGATCGCAATGGAAGGCCGCAGCCAGCATAAAACGCAGGAAATGGGTGTGCTCGAGCTTCGCGGCAAGCAGTCTTCCGGAATGCGTTTGCTGGAAAATCTGGCTGCCAAAACTGAAAAGGAA
>JAYVDQ010000467.1:0-5226 GCA_043749325.1 Chloracidobacterium sp.
GAAACTGGGCATTTTGCCCCTGCCGCTGGTGATGATTCGTACCGCTTTCGACGTACTGACACCGCCGCCGCTAATATCATCCGCTTCGAGTTTTTTGCCGAGAGCAGTTTGAGATTTGCCATTCGAACCGTGGCAGCGGGCACAATTACTGACATAAAGGCTCCGTGGGCTGACCGCTTCGCTGTTTATGACATTTTCACTGCTCGACAGGCTCGCCTGTGCTGAATTCGAGAACAAAAAGAATGCTCCGACCACCAAGAAAGCGGAGACAATGCCAAATTTCTTAACGTTTTTCATATTTACCATAACTGTTTGATGCATATTATGAATAAAAATTCGTTTCGCGACAACTGCTTTTGTGCCAAAAGAGCTTAAAGTTCGGTACGTCGAAGCCGCAGAGCGTTCGTGATCACTGAAACCGAGCTAAATGTCATGGCGGCGCTTGCGATGATCGGACTAAGAAGTATGCCAAAAAACGGATAGAGTAATCCGGCCGCGATGGGCACGCCAAGCACATTGTATATAAACGCGAAAAAAAGGTTTTGCCTAATATTGGACATCGTCGCCCGGCTCAACCGGATCGCTCGAACTATCCCGCGAAGATCGCCTTTGACAAGCGTCACGCCCGCGCTTTCCATCGCCACATCGGTGCCCGTTCCCATCGCGATGCCGACCTGAGCCTGTGCTAACGCGGGAGCATCGTTTACGCCGTCGCCGGCCATCGCAACGATCTTGCCTTCGGCTTGCAGCCGCTTGATAACCTCTTGTTTCTGCTCCGGCAAAACATCGGCGACGACGTTATCGATACTCAACTTGGCAGCCACGGCGTCTGCGGTCAGCTTGTTGTCGCCAGTCAGCATCACGATCTCAAGGCCTTCCGCGTGAAGCATTTTGATCGCCTCGGCGGTCGAAGTTTTGATCGGATCGGTAACGCCGAGAATACCTGCATGTTTGTTGTCTATCGCCACAAACATCACGGTTTGTCCATCCGAGCGAAGCTTGTCCGCCTGTGCCGCAAGGCCTTCGTCAATCACAACACCAAGTTCATCAAGCAACTTCTGATTTCCCAACGCGACGAAATGGCCATCGACCTCGCCAGTCACGCCTTTGCCGGTCACCGATCGGAAATTCTCAACCGCTGTGAGTTCGATCTTTCGCCCCTCGACGCCCGTGACGATCGATTCGGCCAGTGGATGCTCGCTCTGGCGTTCAAGACTGGCGGCAAGGCTCAGAAACTCGTTCTCGTCGATGTTTGAGATGACGGACACCAATCGCGGTTTGCCCTCGGTCAGTGTCCCGGTCTTGTCGACGACGAGCGTCGTGACCTTTTCGAGGATCTCGAGAGCTTCGCCATTTTTCACTAAGACGCCGGCGGTCGCACCGCGTCCTGTTCCGACCATTATCGACATCGGCGTCGCGAGGCCCAGCGCACATGGGCACGCGACGATGAGCACGGCGATGGCGTTAGCCAGGGCATAAATAAATCGCGGCTCCGGCCCAACGATCATCCAGACCGCGAATGTAATTATCGAAACAACGATCACCGCCGGAACAAAATACGCCGAGACCGAATCCGCCAGACGCTGGATCGGCGCCCGTGAACGCTGCGCCTCGCCAACCATCCGCACGATCTGCGCGAGCAGCGTTTCGCTGCCGACGCGTTCCGCACGCATCACAAAGCTTCCGGTTGTATTCACCGTCCCGCCAACGACATTTTCGCCAACCGCCTTTTCGACGGGAAACGGCTCGCCAGTCACCATCGACTCGTCAACCGCGCTCCGGCCCTCGGTCAAAACGCCGTCAACCGGAACTTTTTCGCCGGGGCGGACGCGGAGCAACATGTTCTTAGTCACATGTTCCAAAGGAATGTCCGTTTCGCTCCCATCGGCACCAACAACGCGGGCCGTCTTTGGAGCAAGCTCGAGCAACGCTCTTATAGCGCTCGATGTCTGGCTCCTTGCCCGAAGTTCGAGAACCTGTCCTAGTAAAACCAACGTAGTGATAACCGCCGCTGCCTCGAAATATAGCGCGACCTCACCCATATGGCCGCGAAACGTAGCGGGAAACAAATTTGGAAAGAAAAGAGCAACGAGGCTGTAGATATAAGCCGCTCCGGTGCCGATGGCGATAAGCGTAAACATATTCGGGCTGCGATTTACAACCGATGCCCAGGCCCGCTGAAAAAAGGGCCAGCCACCCCACAAAACAACCGGCGTCGCGAGAGCAAACTGGATCCAGCTAAACGAGCGTGGGGCAAACACCGTCATTAACGGATTTCCCGGGAGCATCTCGCCCATGGTCATGACCAGGATCGGCAGGGTTAAGATCACGCCGATCCAAAACCGCCGCTTCATGCTGTCAAATTCCGAAGTATCCTCTTTCGCATCAAGCGAAAATACGCGCGGCTCAAGCTCCATCCCGCAAATCGGACACGAGCCCGGTCCGATCTGCACGACCTCGGGATGCATCGGGCACGTGTACTCGACATCCGACGGTAAATTCTTTTCTTCTTTAGGTACGAGAAAGGATTCGGGATTGCTTTGGAATTTATTCAGACAGCCGACCGCGCAGAAATAATAGGTGTTTCCCTTGTATTCGTAGCTCCCGGCGGAGGATTCCGGGTTGACCGTCATTCCGCAGACCGGATCGATAAACCTCTGGGCCGACATTATCGGTAGTGATCTCATAACAACTTAGTTTACAACTTTCAATGTTCAACCCTTCATTCAGGTGCTATCTATTCTGCTACAATTTCTAAAAGCTATGAGTGGATCAGACACGCACGATGTGGCCGAACCCGGCGATGAGTTGCTGACATTCCGGACGCTTTACGACAGTCCGATGATCGAAGTGCGCGATTATATCTGCCGTCACACCGCGTGTGGGCAATCGGACGAGGAAGAATCGACCGTCAATGGCGTCGTCCTGATGCGGCACGGGGCGTTTACGAAGCATTTTGGCAAACGGCAGGTTACGGCGGATGTAAATCAGTCGGCGTTTTTCACAAAAGACTCGGTCTATCGCGTCAGCCATCCGGCGGATTGTGGTGATCGCGGCACGACATTTGTCGTCGCTCAGCGAATATTAAATGACATCGTCCGCGAACTCGACCCGACCATCGACGAGCATCCCGATGCGCCGTTCCCGTTTGTCACCGGCCCGTGCGGCGCCGCGATCTTTTGGCGTCACCGCGAGTTTGTTCGGCGGCTCGAGACCGCCAAATCCGAGCCTCTCGAACCCCTCTGGGCCGACATTACAGGCTTGCAGCTCGTCGCCGATGTGCTCGAAGGTACTTTTGAACGCAACGGCTCAAAGCCACGTCGCCGGGCCTCTACCAACGCAGACCATGCGGAACGAGCCGAAGCCGCAAAGCTCTATCTCGCATCCCACATGGCCGAGGCCGTCACGCTCGATGATGTCGCTTCGGCGGTAAACGCATCGCCGTTCAACTTCGCCCGCATCTTCCAGCAGCAGACCGGAATGCCGATCCATCGTTACTTGACGGTGCTTCGCCTGCGTGCCGCGCTCGAACGTATCACCGATCCGCTCGCCGATCTTACCGACATTGCGCTCGACCTCGGCTTTTCGAGCCACAGCCATTTTACCGATGTTTTTCGACGCGAATTTGGCGCAACGCCGTCCGCCGTTCGCCAAAAACAGACAAATAAAGCCATCCGCGAAATGAGCAAGAATCTGATAGCCTGACCTTTTCGCTCCGGTTTATTCTCGTAACATGAAGACGGTGCAAATCGATTTCATGAAACCAATTAGGGAGGAAACGAACATGGCTACATCAAAATGCCCGGTCTGCGATTGGGAGATCACCGACGGCGGCGTCAAGGTCACGGTCGGCGGCACAGAGATAACCGTCTGCTGCGAAGACTGCGCCAAAGAGGCGATCGCCAAACATAAAACCGCTGCGGCATAAATGCCGTATACAAATCAGATGATCGGCCTGGTCGCGTACGGGCCGTTCGTCTTTTTTCAAGGGAGAAATAAAATGTCATCACAAAAAGAAAAGGCCGAGAGTTTTAGAAGATTACACGTGCCCGGCGATCCGGTTATTCTGTTCAACGCATGGGACACGGGAACGGCGCGAGCCATAGTCGACGCGGGAGCCAAAGCGATCGCTACCGGCAGTTGGTCCGTCGCGGCGGCACACGGATTTTTCGATGCCGAAGCTCTGCCGCTTGACCTCGCTCTCGCAAACATCACACGCATCGCCAGCTGCGTGGATCTGCCGGTCACGCTCGATTTCGAAGGTGGTTATGCCTCCGATCTTGCGACGCTTCGCCTGAATATCGAGAAGGTACTCGACACAGGGGCGATCGGCATCAATTTTGAGGATCAGATCATCGGCGGCGAAGGTTTGCATTCGGTCGCGGAACAATCTGCACGTATAAGGACAATTCGCGAGACGGCGGACAGCAAAGCGATTCCGCTGTTCATAAACGCCCGGACCGACGTGTTTCTCAAGAATGGCCCGACGGATCACGCCGCGCATTTTGAGGAAGCCACTACGCGAGCTGCGACCTATGCCGTGGCCGGTGCGAGCGGAATATTTGCTCCGGGGCTGAAAGATCCGGCATTGATAAAACAGTTCTGCGAGCGTTCACCGCTGCCTGTAAACCTCATGGTAATGGCAGATACGCCATCGAACGAGGAAATGGCTGAACTCGGCGTCGCACGAATCAGCTACGGTCCCGGACCATATAGGCAGATGGTCGAAGCGTTGAAGCAAGCGGCAAGTGCCGCGTTTTCCAAATAGTTTGAAGGGAGAAAATTATGTCGAAAGAAAATATTGAATTGATAAAGTCGATCTATGACGCATTTGAAAAGCGGGATTTTGATGCTTTGCTGAGTAACTTTACTGAGGACTTTGAATGGATCGCAGCCGAGAATTCACCGCTGGCCGATCTCAGCCCGTACCACGGTCACGCCGCGATTCGGGAAGGAGTTCTTAATCGGATCGCTGCCGCCTTCGAAACGCTGACAACTGATGCGGACGAAATGTTCGAGGCCGATGGGCGCGTTGTCGTGCTTGGGCATTATCGTGGAAGATTTCGCGGAAAGGCTGAAAATTTTCAGGCGCAAGTCGCACATATTTGGACGGTGCGTGCTGGAAAGGCGGCGAAGTTTCAACAGTATGTTGATACCCTACAGATCGCGCGCAGCGCGGCCGCGTAATTTAGAGCTGTTAATAGCAACTGAAGAAGTCCGGTTTAG
>JAYVDQ010000468.1:0-7372 GCA_043749325.1 Chloracidobacterium sp.
AAGGAGCTTTACGACACGCTCGAAAACGCGACCGACAAGTGCGAATATGTCGGTAATATCATCGAAAGCATTGTTCTGAAACACAATTGATCTGAATACAACATTATGGACGCGCATTCAGTAACATTCGGACTGGTTGTATTCATCATCGCTGTAGCTCTCATATTTGACTACACGAATGGTTTCCACGACGCCGCAAACTCGATCGCGACAGTCGTCTCGACTCGTGTCCTCTCGCCGCAGATCGCGGTTATTTGGGCAGCCGTGTTTAATTTTATTGCCTTCCTTATCTTCGGCACTCTTGTAGCCAAGACGGTCGGGGGTGACATGGTGGATATGACGATGCTGTCGGAGGATTACCGGCTCTACGCTATCCTGGCCGGACTGATCGGAGCGACTACGTGGAACATCATTACCTGGTATATCGGGCTACCCACGTCGAGTTCGCATGCCATCGTCGGCGGATTCAGCGGTGGTGCAGTTGCGGCTCTAGGCGGTTTTGGGATATTGAAAGCCGCAGGCTGGATAAAGACAGCGATCTTCATCGTTGCATCGCCTCTTATCGGTTTTACTCTCGGGTTCATTCTGATGGTTGCCACGTATTGGATATTTCGTAACATGGCACATTCGAAAATTGATAAAGGGTTTCGCATCGGTCAGCTATTCTCTGCAGCGGCTTATTCGCTCGGTCACGGTGGCAATGACGCGCAAAAGACTATGGGCATCATCGCCGCGGTTCTTGCAGCCGGCGGCATATTGTCTTACGGGCCTAATGGCTCGCTCCCAACGATTCCACTATGGGTCGTTCTTTCGGCTCACGCCGCCATTGCATTAGGAACCCTTTCTGGCGGCTGGCGAATTGTTAAGACAATGGGTTCAAAGATCACAAAGCTAAAGCCTGTACAAGGCTTTTCCGCTGAAACCGCCGGTGCTATAACTCTTTTTGGTGCAACCATGTTCGGCATTCCCGTCTCAACGACTCATACGATAACAGGCGCCATCGTCGGGGCCGGATCAGCCAGACGATTCTCAGCGGTCAAATGGGGCGTCGCCCGGCGCATCCTTTGGGCGTGGGTCTTGACCATTCCGATGGCTGGCGGCATCGCGGCTCTTTCCTACTGGATAATTCGCGGCCTGGCCTATGTCTTCGGAGGGTAACCGTTACAGGCTTTCACGCTTTTTCCTATAAACTAAACGCCTGAACGACACTCCAGCTCTGGCGGTTTGCTCCTTCTTTTGCACTTCGGCGAAAAATAAATTTAAAAATGCTTTGCTGGCGCTTGACTCTGTATTCAACTACAGGGTTTATGATTGAATTGTCGGTAAATTCGAGCTAAGGCTCTAAAAGGGAGGATAAGGAAAATGGCGTTAAAAGAAGGTGAAGTTTATCGTTGTGCGGACGCGACCTGCGGCTGCGAAATTACAGTAACGAAAGGCGCACCATCAGATTGCCGTGGACAGGAACAACCGCGTTGCTGCTGCGGCAAGACGATGGAAAAAGTGTCGGGCTAAACACAAGGTGGAAACGATGGCTTTTATTGCATATCGTTTCCGCTTTTCTTAAAATTAGCGGTGCCGGAAGACAGAAAGAAAAATGAAGACAGCCAATAGCCAGAATTATTTTGACCAGCCCATTAAGCTGGGATCGTCACTGAAAATCGGCGAAGTATCGAAATTGTCGGGTATCGGCATCGAAGCTCTTCGCTTTTACGAGCGAATTGGAATTCTGGGGAAACCGTCTCGAACGGCAAGCGGGTATCGGTTTTACAACCAAGACGTGCTTGACCGTTTGGCATTTATTAAAAAGGCGCAGACGCTGGGATTTTCACTGGACGAGATCCGACTCATCATCGCGGAAAGCAAAGCAGGAGAATGCCCTTGCGAGGAAGTCTGCGGGATTGTGCGCGAGCGTTTGGGGAAACTCGATGAGCATTTACGAGATCTGCGACTCTACCGAAAAGAATTGGCGGCAACCCTTTCGGCTTGGGAAGGAAAAACAGCGGAAGGTGATATTTGCGGTTTCATTGAAAACGCGACATTTCGATCCGAACAGCCGGCCGCGCTTGGCTTGGAAAGAAAAAGCACTCTGAATAAAAAGAAAAGTTGAGGTCGGAATAAAACTCATGATCAAAGAAAATATATATCTAGGCGGTTCGACAGTTGCCGCAATCGGTTCAAAACTTTGCTGCATTGGTCCGTTAATGCTTGGAGTGGGACTCGGGGCAACTGGCGCGGCAGCTATTATTGAGCCGTTCAGACCGTATTTGTTGAGCGTAGCAATCCTATCGCTAGCCTATAGTTTTTACCGCGTTTATTTCCACAGCGAAAAATGCGCCGATGGCTCATCATGCATAGCAAAAACGGCAGGCAAAGCGACTAAAGCGTTTTTGTGGGTTACGGCCTTGGTCGTCACCGCCGTTGCCTTTTTGCCTTTTTACATCGGCTACCTGGCCGAGGCAAGCAGTCCGCAAAACGAAGTATCTGCGTTTTCCGCAATGGAAAATGAAACAAATAAGACTGTGGTTATAGATGTCGAAGGAATGACGTGCGAGGGTTGCGCTATGACAATTAACCAAACTTTGCGAAAAATGAAAGGCATCGTAACTGCCGAGGCGAGTTTTAAGGACAAAAATGTAAAGGTGGTATATAACCCGCAACAAATTACGCTCGCTGAAATCAAACAAGCGATCGACACGCTCGGCTACAAGGCGAAATAAGACGCAGGCTTGAAAGCCCGTACTGTCTTGCTTGCCTTACAACACCCAAAATGACATCATTTTCTTTTGGGGGAAATGATGTCCGTTACACTCGAAACACCTCAGGTCCTTGAAGATTATCTCGTCATGCCCGACGAAGAGATCCACGAGCGGATCACCGCCGCCCGCGAGGAATTGGGCAAGCGGGTCGTCATTCTCGGCCATCATTACCAGCGTGACGATGTGATTCGCCACGCCGATCTGACAGGAGATTCGTACCAGCTTTCGGTAATGGCGTCGCAGACCGAAGCCGAATACATAGTTTTTTGCGGCGTCCATTTCATGGCCGAATCGGCTGATATTCTTGGGAAAGATCATCAACGCGTTATCCTGCCCGATCTCGGAGCCGGCTGCTCAATGGCCGATATGGCGACAATCGAGCAGGTCGAAGACGCGTGGGATCAGCTTCGCGAGATCGGGGTGCTTGAGAATAAGGTCGCGCCGATCACCTACATGAATTCCAGCGCGGCGATCAAGGCCTTTTGCGGCCGAAACGAAGGCGTCGTCTGTACGTCGTCGAACGCCATTCCGCTGTTCGACATTTACCTGAAAGAGTTTGACAAGATGTTCTTTTTCCCGGATCAGCATTTGGGGCGAAACACGGGTGCGAAATTCGGCATTCCGCTCGAAAAGATGGCGCTGTGGAATCCCCACGAAGAGCTGGGCGGCAACACCGAGGAGCAGCTTCACGAAGCAAAGCTCATATTGTGGCGCGGCCATTGCTCGGTTCACGGCCGTTTTAAGCCGTGGCATGTCGATAAGATCCGGGCGGACGTGCCTGGCGTTCAGGTCATTGTCCACCCCGAATGCATCCGCGAAGTTGTCGATATGGCCGATATGGACGGATCGACCTCGTTCATCATTAAAACCATCGAAAACGCCCCGAGCGGCACAAAATGGGCGGTCGGCACCGAGGTAAATCTCGTCAACCGCTTACAGGCACGATTTCCCGATAAGGAAATCCGTCTGCTTGCTCCCGACCTCTGCATGTGCGCGACCATGTACCGCATCGCCCCGCAAAACCTCGCCTGGGCGATGGAAAATCTGATCGACGGCAATATCGTTAACGAGATCGTCGTCGATGACGAAACTAAACATTTCGCGGGCGTCGCCCTTGAGCGGATGATCTCGCTTACAGAAAAAAGAAGTTAGCCACGAATTACACGAATAGCATGAATGAAGAGGCTTTATTCGTGCTATTCGTGTAATTCGTGGCAAAAACTCTTTCCTTGCATTATTCACTCAGGTCAAACAAAATAACTAAAAGGAGACTTTAGTGATGACCGAAGCCGAATCGTCCGCGATCTCACGCATGCGCTGCAGCGAAATAATGACGAAAAATGTCCGTACCGCGACGCGCGAAACCTCGCTGCGCGAGGCCGCCGCGATGATGCGTGACGGCGACGTGGGTGCGGTTCCGGTTGTTGACGGAGGTAAGTTGATCGGCATAGTTACTGACCGCGACATCGTTGTTCGCGTCGTCGCCGAGGGCAAAGATGCGACCACGCCGATCAGCGAGGCGATGACGGCCGAGCTTTTCACGGTCGCCCCGGACGATTTTGTTTTCGAGGCAATACGTCTGATGGGTGACAAACAGGTCCGCCGCATTCCGGTTATAGATAGTAACGGGGCACTCGCCGGCATCATCGCCATGGCCGATGTCGCACTCGAAATGGAAGACGAACGCGAGATCGCCGAAACGCTGGAGGAAATATCGAGCGGCGCGTCTTTTTGGAGTCGGCAGTAGGCCATAGCGGTTGGTAGGCAATATTTTACTGCCGACAGCTAACTGCTACCGCCAACTGATTCTGTATGGCAAAATCCACCAATCGTAATTTTCAATTTGTCGGCTCGTCAAAGACCGCGCAGGTTTCGGGCCGGCTGTGGTATCCGGCGGCTGACGTTTATCAAACGCCGGACGGCTGGGTCGTCAAGGTCGAGTTGGCAGGCGTCTCGGCCGAGGAGACCGTGATCGAGATCCAGGGTAATACGCTCTACATCGCCGGCAGCCGCAAGGACCGGTCGTGTGCGAGCGGCATTTCGTATCAGCAGATGGAGATCACGTACAGCAGTTTTGAAAAAACGCTGCGATTCCCGGCGCCGCTTGAGGGCGCGACGGTCGAGCATATGTTTGAAAATGGTTTGCTGATCATTACTTTACGAAAAGGCAAGTAGGTGAAGAGGCTTTCTTTGCGTCCTCTGCGTCTGCCTCTGCGATCTCAGCGGTGAAATATACTTAACGCAGAGAACGCTGAGGTTTTCGCCGAGAATTTAGAGGGTAAGATTTTATGGCTGATAACGAAAACATTGACCCTTTTGAAACTGCCGACATAAAAATGCCGCAGCAGCTTGAGATAGCGGTGCTGCCACTGCAAAATACGACGCTTTTTCCGGAGACGGTCGTGCCGCTGGCGGTTGGCCGCGAGCGTTCGACCCGCGCTGTCGAATCGGCGCTTGCGACCGAAGAAAAGCTCATCGCCACCATCACAACCCGTACCGAAAACGTCACCGGCGACGACGCAAAATACACCGACCTCTTCAAGATAGGCACCATCGTTAACATCAAACGAATGATGCGCAACGAAGGCATTATGCAGCTGATCGTGCAGGGCATGGACCGCTTTGAGATCGTCGAGTGGACGGGCGACCAGCCGTATCTAAAAGCGAAAGTGCAAATATTGCCCGAGCTTCGTCGCGTTGACGACGAAGAGATCGAGGCTCTCAAACGCAATATTCAGGGAATGATCCAGGAGGCCCTTGCTCTGCTTCCAAACGTGCCGCCCGAGATCAGGATCGCGGTCACGTCGCAGGATAATCCGGTACAGCTCGCGTATTTTATGGCGTCGGTGTTAGATCTCGGGTTTGAGACCGAGCAGAAAATGCTCGAATCGAGCACAGTCGATGGCCTGCTGACGCTGACACACGCCGCGCTGGCACGCGAGCTTGAGATCATGCAGATCCGGTCTAAGATAGCCAACGAGGCCCAGCATGAAATGGACAAATCGCAACGCGATTACGTCCTGCGGCAACAGATGAAGGCGATCCAGAAGGAGCTTGGCGACGAAGATTCCGGTGAAAAAGCCGAGGCCGAGCAGCTTCGCGAACGTCTCGATAAGGCCGATCTACCCGACGATGTCCGCAAAGAAGCGACCCGCGAGCTCAAGCGGATGGAGCAATTGCCCCAAGCCGCTCCCGATTATCATGTTATTCGCACGTATCTCGAATACATTCTCGAACTGCCGTGGATGAAGGCCAGCGAGGAAAAACTCGACCTTAACGAAGCCCGCCGGATCCTCGATGAAGACCACTACGGTCTCGACGATATCAAAGAACGTATTCTCGAATCGCTGGCGGTTGTGAAACTCCGGCCGGATTCGAAAAGCCCGATCATCCTGTTCGTCGGCCCTCCCGGGGTTGGTAAAACGTCGCTTGGCCGGTCGATAGCGCGTGCTCTCGGACGCGAATTCGACCGCATCAGCCTTGGCGGGATGCGGGACGAAGCAGAGCTTCGCGGCCATCGACGGACGTATGTCGGAGCGATGCCGGGCCGTATTATCCAGGCCCTTCGCCGCGTGGCTGTTAATAATCCGGTGCTGATGCTGGATGAGATCGACAAGCTCGGCAACGATTTTCGCGGCGACCCGTCCGCCGCGTTGCTCGAGATACTCGATCCGGCTCAAAATAATACGTTTCGCGATAATTACATCGATCTGCCGTTCGATCTGTCAAAGGTTTTCTTTATTGCGACCGCCAACCAGCTCTCGCCGATCCCGATGCCGCTCCGCGACCGCATGGAGATAATCCAGCTCGCCGGCTACAGCGACCGTGAAAAGCTGAATATCGCCAAGCAATATCTGATACCGCGTCAGGTCAAGGAAAACGGCCTCTCAGATGAGCAGCTCGCAATCACCGACGACGCGATAAACCTTTTGACCTCAAGATATACCCGCGAGGCAGGCGTCCGCCAGCTCGAACGCACAGTCGGCAATTTGGCGCGCAAAGTCGCTCTCAAGGTAGCTCAGGGCCTGACTGAAAAAGTGTCGATCTCCGCCGAGGAGGTCAAAGGCTATCTCGGGCCGCCCCGTGTTTATCCGGAAGAAGCGAGAAAAGAGCTTCCCGCTGGGGTCGCGACCGGCATGGCCTGGACCGAGATGGGCGGCGAAGTGCTCTTTATCGAGGCGACCCTGCTGCCCGGCGGCAGCGGCTTGACGCTGACCGGCCAGCTTGGCGACATAATGAAGGAGTCGGCACAGGCGGCACGCAGTTATCTGTGGTCGCACGCCGCCGAATTCGGCATCGATCCTGATGTTATCAAGCAAAATGGCATTCATGTGCATGTCCCTGCGGGCTCGATACCCAAAGACGGCCCGAGCGCGGGCGTCACAATGGCGTCAGCGATGGCGTCGCTCTACACCGGCCGCAAGGTGCGTTCGGACACGTCGATGACCGGCGAGATCACGCTTTCCGGCCTCGTCTTCCCTGTCGGCGGCGTCAAGGAAAAGGTCCTCGCCGCCCATCGTGCCGGCATTAGGCGCATCATTCTGCCCGACCGCAACGTGCCGGATATCGAGGAAATTCCAGAAGATCTGCGAAAAGAACTAGAGATCGTTCCCGCC
>JAYVDQ010000469.1:0-7192 GCA_043749325.1 Chloracidobacterium sp.
TCGCGGTCGAATTTATGCATCCGATCACGGTCGGACGCAAGGCCTTGCCCGCGATCTGCCTGAATAATGACATGGCGATGGTCACGGCGGTTGGAAACGATGTCGGTTTCGCGGATGTTTTTGTCCGACAGATCATTGCTCTTGGAAAAGGAGGTGACGTGCTTATCGCGATCTCGACGAGTGGTAATTCCGAGAATCTGCTCCATGCTTTTCAAACCGCCCAAAGGATGAATTTGACTACCATCGGCTTCGCGGGCGACGAGGGAGGCAAAATGGAAGCGCTGAAAACTCAGGGGCAGATTGACCATTGCTTTACCGTCCACACGCCGAGCATTCACCGGATACAGGAATCTCACGTCACGCTCTACCACATTATGTGGGACATGGTTCACGAGTTTTTGCAGCATCGCGCGTTGTTGGAGGAAGAATGAAATTCATTGACGAATATCGCCAAAGCGACATCGCGTTCCGATTGGCGGAGAAGATCGCCGGGATGACGGATAAACCGTTGAAACTAATGGAAGTCTGTGGCGGCCATACGCACACGATATTCAAATACGGCATCGAGGACCTTTTGCCGCCGAATATCGAGATGATACACGGTCCGGGATGTCCGGTGTGTGTAATTCCATTGGGGCGAACAGACGATTGTATTTCGCTCGCATTGCAGCCCGATGTCATATTTACAACATTTGGCGATATGATGCGTGTGCCGGGGTCTAGCACAAATCTTTTGGATGCAAAGGCTCAGGGCGCCGATGTGCGTATGGTCTATTCGCCGCTCGACGCTCTAAAGATCGCCAAAAACAATCCGGAACGGCATGTAATTTTTCTCGCCCTTGGCTTTGAGACGACCTCACCATCAACGGCGATGACGATACTGCAGGCGGCAAAGGACAAGATCGAGAATTTCAGCGTTTTTTGCAATCACATCATGATAGTGCCGTCGCTAAAGGCGATGCTCGATTCGCCAGACCTACAGCTAGACGGATTTGTCGGGCCGGGACATGTGAGCACCGTCATTGGCACTCGCTGCTACGAATTCGTGCCGCGGGAGTACGGCAAACCGCTGGTTGTCACGGGCTTCGAACCGCTGGATGTTCTCCAGGCGGTGTACATGATCGTCAAACAGATAATTGAGGGACGGGCTGAGATCGAAAACCAATACGGCCGCGTTGTCGAAAGAGATGGTAACCGAAAAGCGCTCGAAGTCCTTTCAGAAGTCTTCGAGGCACGAGACTTTTTTGAATGGCGTGGGCTGGGCTCAATTCCACATAGCGGAATGAAATTAAAACCTAAATATGCGGCGTTCGATGCGGAAATCAAATTTGCCGTACCCGGACTTCGCGTCGCCGACCCGAAAGCGTGCCAATGCGGAGAGATCCTAAAGGGTGTCAAAAAGCCTTGGGAATGTAAGGTGTTCGGAACGGCCTGCACGCCGGAAACTCCGATCGGCTCATGTATGGTGTCCAGCGAGGGGGCATGCGCAGCGTATTACAATTTCGGGCGATTGTCGAAGATCGCTCAGCGATCCGCACAGGTGTAAAAAGGTATGGTAAAAGAAACACTAGAGAGTGAAATAGGAACGGGCGAAGAAACAAAGGCCGAGTTAATAATTAGCAATTATTTGGGCACCGGCATCCATCTTTTCCTCTCGGCATTGGCAGTCCTGCTGTTGATCGCGGCGACAATTGCCACATTTGACACCGTCGTTCGCGATTTTCCGACCTTGTGGGGCGTGTCGCAGGATCAATATGGAGTATTGATTCGAATAGTCGATAATCTACTTCTCATCGCCATAACCGCAGAGTTCGCTCTTTTGTTACTATTTCGGCGTCTGAGCGCGGCGGTCGAGGTCGTGATCTTTGTCTTGGCCCGCAAGACGGTCAACCCGGAGATTACTGCCTTCGATCTTGGACTTTGCGCAGCGGCGATCGCGGGCCTGATCGTCATGCGTTTCTATTATCTCCCCGGGAAAACCACATAAGTTATGAATGATGTATTCACATCAAACCCGCTTTTTGAGCGCGTCGAGCGTGCCCGGCGGCTAAAGCACAAGATTCGCGAAACACACATCACTCTGGCACATGGCAGCGGCGGGCGGGCGATGCACAACTTGGTCGAAGGTGTTTTTTTAGAAACTTTCAAAAATCCTATGCTCGAAAAGCTTGAGGATCAGGCCGTTTTCGAGGTAAACGGCTTCAAGAGAATGGCGTTTACGACGGATTCGTATGTAGTTGACCCGATCTTTTTTCCGGGCGGCGACATCGGAGCTCTTTCCGTTCACGGCACGGTCAATGATCTGGCGATGAGCGGAGCACGGCCGCTCTACCTGTCCGCGGGTTTCATTTTGGAAGAAGGCTTCCCGATCGACGATCTGAGACGTATCGCAGCGTCTATGCAGAAAGCGGCCGAAGAAGCAGGCGTGCAGATCGTTACCGGCGATACCAAAGTTGTCCAAAAAGGCAGCGCCGATAAGCTTTTTATAAACACTTCCGGCGTCGGCGTGATCGAAGCGGACGTAAATATTTCGGCTGCTAACGCTCAGGTTGGGGATAAGGTGATCGTGAGCGGAACAATAGGCGACCACGGTACTACCGTAATGATCGCTCGCGGCGAGCTAGATCTGGAAACTGAGATCGCCAGCGATACGGCATCTCTAAACCACTTGGTCGCAGAAATGATCGACGAAGCGTCAAAACTAGGTGCTCTCGACGCCATACATTGCTTACGCGATCCGACACGCGGCGGCGTGGCGACGACTCTAAATGAGGTCGCGATGAATTCATATGTTTATATTGAGATACGCGAAAATCTAATTCCCGTCCGCGAAGAGGTAAAAGGCGCTTGCGAGATTCTCGGCCTCGACCCGCTCTATGTGGCTAACGAAGGCAAACTGGTTGCGGTTGTCGCCGCGGAATTTGCCGACTCCGTCCTCGCCCGGATGCAGGAAAACGAACACGGCCACGGAGCGTGCTTCATAGGAGAGGTAAAGGCCGAACCACAGGGCATTGTTTCCTTGACGACCGGATTTGGCGGCACACGCATCGTCGATATGCTCGCCGGTGAGCAGCTGCCGCGAATATGCTGACAGATGGGAGAACTTAAGAAACGCATTAACAAGACAGGGCGAAATTTATTGCTGCCGATACTTTGCAGACCTCTGCCCTACCACTAGGCTACACTGCCAAAACCGTGTGTTGCAAGGGCTTATGGATTTTGAGGGGAATCTGTCTGTGATAATATGATGGTTGGCAAATAAACGAGGTGTTATGGTATGGTATGGAATGTAGAGTTTTCACTAGGACGATTGACAAGCCAAGTCTGGGAAAGTTGGTTGTAGGTTGGTTGCACTTTCCTGAATCAGGACTAATCATGAAGGCTCAGGCTGAGAGTGTAAAGTGTTGATTTTAGGATGTTCTGATTGATTTTGACAAAGTATGAAAAGCACCTTGGTTCGCTTGGGGTGTGAGAGGTCGCTGGTTCAAACCTAGTCGTCCCGACCAAAATAAAAGCTCCGGCTCATTTGAGCAGGGAGCTTTTTACTTTGACACAAGATGTTATTCCGCCGGGATGTCAGGTTCGCCAGATGCGACGGATTCGGCCGGAGGATATGTCTTCGCCCGCAGACGGGTGACCAGAAAATTGTCGAAAAAAACAATGATCGCCGCCAAAATAATTAGACTCACCGCGATAATGGGTGCTACTGAAAGGCCTTCCAAACCAGCGTGTCGGCTTTCGAAGTCTAAAAAAGCTCGATCTAACCAGAAATTTCTAATAATGAGAAAGACCGAAAAATAAAGGAAGGTTGTCCACAGTGCCCACGACTTTCTACTCGCCCACAACACCGAGTTGCCCAATAACAACAAAAGAACCGCGAAGACCCATAGAACAAGCCACGCGAGGCTGGAATGATATTCGTACCCTTTAATAGCGGCCTCTGGCGATCCGATGCTTTGCAGCCAACTCCACGAATAATAATTGAAAAAACCCATTATAGCGACCGCGATGGCCAATACGCCGAGATAAATTTTGTTCCACATATCGGACGTTTTTACCATAGAAATCCGCAAAAAACCAAAAGGCTGCCGAAACCGAAGTCCGACAGCCCAATGTCCTGAACGCAGAGGGCCCTAACCCGGCTTGACTGTTAAGTAGATCGTCTGGCCGCGTCGCGAGATGAGCAGTAAAACAGGCTTTTCGCCCGAGGCGCTGAGGGCGGCCTGCACGTCCGCGATCGACTTGACCGGTTTTTTGTTGATCTCAAGTATAACATCGCCGCGTGCGACGCCTTCCTCGGCGGCAGGGCCGCCTGGATCTACTTCGGTTACGACCATTCCCTCTACAGCGTCGAGGCCGAGTTGCTTGGCAACCTGCGGCGTTATCGGCTGTAGGCTGAGGCCCAGCTTGCCACTCTGATTCTGTGGCTCGGCTCCGTTTTCGTCATTGCCCTTATCGGGGCCTGACTTTTTAGATGTAGTCGGGTCAAATTCGTCCAGTTTCGCGGTCAATTCGATCTCTTTGCCATCGCGAACGATCGAGAGCTTTACTTCGGTGCCAGGTAAAGTGCTTGCAACCTTGTTTCGGAGCACGTTGTTGTCATCGATCTTTTCGCCGTTGATTGCAATGATTATGTCATCCCGCTTTACACCGGCTTTCTCGGCGGCGCTGCCCTTCTGAACGCTGTTCACAATGACGCCGGTTCTATCCTTGATATCGAGGGATTTCGCGAGGTCGCCGGTGATATTCTGAATTCCAACTCCGAGCCTGCCTCGGTGTACTTTACCGTCCTTAAGTAGCTGTTCCATTACAGATTTCGCCATATTCGACGGTATTGAGAAGGCGATGCCGATGTTGCCACCGCTTGCGCCCCCTGGTGAGAGAATCTGAGAATTTATGCCGATAAGCTCGCCGTTCAGGTTTACAAGAGCTCCTCCCGAATTACCACGATTTATTGCAGCATCGGTTTGGAGAAAATCCTCAAAGCTACCGTCGCTCAGGCCAGTCCTGCGGCCTTTTGCTGAGATAATACCCGATGTGACAGATTGCCCAATTCCCAGCGGGTTACCGATCGCCAGAACGATATCGCCGACCCGCACGCTGTCAGAGTTACCGAGGGTAAGGAATGGAAGGTTTGCCGCTTCGATCTTGATCACGGCCAGGTCGCTCGGTACGTCGGTTCCGACGACTTTGGCTTCATAGGTTTTGTTGTCGCTCATCGCGACCGTTATTTTATCGGCTCCCTCGACGACGTGATTATTTGTAAGAATCGTGCCGTTTGCGTCAATTACGACGCCCGATCCGAGTCCACGCTCGATCTGCGGACGCTGATTTTGTTTTGGCATCTGAAACTGCTTGAAAAAATCGTCGCCGCCGGGGAATTGGATCTGCGGGCCAGCCTTTTCTTTATGATCAGCCTCGATGCGAACGACTGCGGGGGAAGTCTTGTCTACTACATCGGCGTATGATGTTCTCATGCCGTCAACTACGACGGGGGCCGGCGGGGCCGGCGGCTGAGCGGCAGGCGTCTCAACACCGCCGAGCAAGCCGGTTTTGCACCCCGCGACAAACGCTGCAAGAACGATCACTATGGTCAGGAAAAAATGCTTAATTAACATCGAACGATACTCCCAATATAATAATTCTATTCCACTTTATTCTATCTCATCCGGGCATCAAGAATACTATGATGTTTACGTAAACGAATGGCAGCTTGTTCAGGAAAATTTACCGAACGCAATGCATAATGCTCAATATTAATTGAACATTCTGCATTGTGCATTGGTTTTAAGGCACATCGATATTCATATCGCGTCCGGAAAAGCTAAACGACGGGCGTTTGCGGCCTTTCATAAATTTCGCGGCGGTTTGCGACAGCGCCGTGATGATCATCGGCAACGCAATCGACGGGTCGCACGGTACGTAGGCGGTTATCGAGCCACGCAGCAACTTTCCGAAAACCGATGTGTGACTGGCTCCATACGACGGGGTGCGAATATCCAGTGGTGCCGAATCGGTCGCGATAGAGATCGCATATTTATGTCCGCGTGGCGTGGTTCGGGTTATGTAGGACGCCACCTCAGCAATATTGATCATATTTTGGCTACAGGTGCTGCCGAGCGTTATGATGCCGGAGTTTCGCGTCTTTTGAGCGATCTGCAGCATTTCCATTGCGTCCTGCGATGTATCAAACGAGATCGAGATCTTCTTCTCAAATTTCGCCCGTGCGATGCCGATGGAAAGTTCCGAACCAGGCAGGTCGGGGCAGAAAACAGGGATTCGCGATTTAAAAGCCGAAGTCAGGATGCCGTCTTCGTGGGCGATCTCGGAAAGCTCACGTCCCATCAGGTGCAGAAACTCGCGGATCGAGTACGAACGGCTCAATTCGAGCTGATTTATTACACTACCGATCCATTCGTCCGCTTCCTGATACTCTTCGCGGTTAGCGAGCACGTCGCCGAGCCGCATAACGTCGGACGTTTCGAGTTCCTCATCACTCATGCTCGGGTGAGCCTGATAATGATTGCGTCCGAGTATCTCGTGAATGTCGTTGTAAAGCACGGTCCCGGACATGACGATCACATCAACGAAGCGGTTTTTTATCACATAGGCCAATAAACGCCGCATTCCCGATGTGATTAAGTTGCCCGAACCGCAGAGATAGATCGTCGAATTATCGTCGAGCATGTCGAGCCAGATACGATGGGCCTCCGCGAGCTGTTTTGCGCCGAAACCCGCCCCTTCCATCTTTTCCAAAAGGCCTGCCACCGAGCGATCTCTGTCGATCGGGACCGGCCGAGTCGGGACGGTCAAAAATTTTGAAGCCTTTGTCTTCTTTTGAACTACCATAGTTATTCCACCAATAAAATTACTGACTAAATTAAAAAATCTTATCAACCCGCGGCTATTTTTCTTTGCCGTTCGGGGTCAAATACGTATAACTTTCAACCTGATCTTCGTAAAACTCGATCGCGCTGCTCCCTTCCGTATTCGTCAGGCGCCCTTCTTTTATCCGCTGTAGTACAGCCCGCCGAAATGTATCGTGCAGTTGCCCCGGATCAAAACGCACAGACGAAACCGCGTCTCCGAGCGTCGCGCCGTAGATCACTTTCTTGATAATGTACCCGTCTTCGCCAATAAAAACGTGAGCTTCGTGCGGTACGCCGAAAAGGTTATGGTTATTTCCCATCAC
>JAYVDQ010000470.1:0-8443 GCA_043749325.1 Chloracidobacterium sp.
ATTTATCAAACGTCAACATACGCTCAAGACGGGCTCGGAAAACATAAAGGCTACGAATATGCTCGAACGCAAAACCCAACGCGTTCCGCGGTGGAAAAAAATATCGCTGCTCTGGAGGGTGCCCGCTTTGGCTTCGCGTTTGCCTCCGGAATGTCAGCCATCGACACCGCTCTAAAGCTAGTGAAATCCGGCGATCACGTGATCCTCGGTGACAACACTTATGGCGGAACTTTCCGGCTTTTCAATCGCATCCTAATCGATTACGGAATAGAATTTGACCTCGCCGACACGTCGGACATCGCAAATCTTGAGGGTGCGTTCAAACCGAATACGAAGATGGTCTTTGTCGAGACGCCGACAAACCCGGTAATGACCATCACGGATCTGCGAGCCGTCTCCGACATGGCTCATGCCAACGGTGCAAAGGTCATCTGCGACAATACATTTATGTCGCCGTATTTTCAGCGGCCGATCGAACATGGCGTCGATATTGTCGTCCATTCCACGACAAAATATTTGAACGGTCATTCGGACAGCATCGGTGGATTTGTCGCCCTTAATGACGAGAAGGATGCCGAGTGGATAGGTTTTGTCCAAAACGGCATCGGAGCGATCCTTTCCCCATTCGATTCGTTTCTTGTGTTGCGCGGGACAAAAACGCTGGCGGTGAGGATGGAAGCCCATGACAAAAACGGTCGGATCATAGCGAATTTCCTTGCCGAACATCCCCGCGTGCAGAAAGTTTACTATCCGGGCCTCGTCTCGCATCCCCAACATGAACTGGCAAAACGCCAGCAGACGGGCTTTGGCGGTATGGTTTCGTTCGAAACAGGCTCGCTCAATAACGCCCGAAAGGTTTTGGAATCTGTTAAATTATGTACGCTGGGCGAAAGTCTCGGCGGGGTCGAAAGTCTGATATCTCACCCGGCAACTATGACGCACGCATCGGTCCCCAAGGAAACCCGTGATAAACTTGGGATCACGGAGGGTTTGGTGCGTATCTCCGTCGGCATCGAGGACATCGAAGATATCATTGAGGATCTCGATCAGGCTCTGACTTAGTTCAAAGTTTCAAGTTCAAAGTTCCAAGTTATGCGGGTTTCGTGTTAATTTGGTTTTAACTTTGAACTTTGAACCTGGAACTCGAAACTTAAGAAATTATGTTCACCGTTGAGACACATGCCACCTCGCATATCGGCCGCGTCCGCAAGGGCAATGAGGACAATTACCTTTTGCTCGACATCTCCGACGCCAAGGCCTGGACTAGTTCGCAGGAGGATGGCGAATTTGTCATCGAGACCCAGCGTTTTGAGATCGATGACAACGGCGTCGTCATGGCCGTGTCCGACGGTATGGGCGGAGCGCTCGCTGGCGAGGTCGCGAGCACGATGGCCGTCGAAACTGTCAGCGAAAAATTGCTTGGCGAGGACATTGACGAAACGCTCGCACCCGAGGCTCACGACCATCATCTGATCAGCCGCCTGCACGAGGCGACCATCTTTGCAAACCAACTGATCCACCATCAGGGCCGGACCGATCCACAATTTCAGGGGATGGGAGCGACCTTTACCGGCATCGGCGTCACGCCGGCCGCGGCCGACATTATCCAGGTCGGCGACAGCCGCGCCTATCTCGTCCGGAACGAAAAGATATATCAGATCACAAAAGACCAGTCGCTCGTTCAACAGCTCATTGACGCCCAGCAGATCTCCGCCGAAGAGGCCGAGACGCACACCCTCAAAAACGTCATCCTACAGGCGCTCGGAGCGCAGAATGAGATCTACCCGGTTTCGGTGCGAATAGCACCCTGCCGTGATGATGTATTCCTGCTATGCAGCGACGGCCTTTCGAATAAGGTAAGCGCCGCGGAGATGCAGCGGATCGTAAACGAAAATTTCGACGGTCTTCAGTCCGCGTGTGCCGAACTCGTAAAACTTGCCAACGAAAACGGCGGCGAG
Source organism: Chloracidobacterium sp. (assembly GCA_043749325.1). Lineage (GTDB taxonomy): Bacteria > Acidobacteriota > Blastocatellia > Pyrinomonadales > Pyrinomonadaceae > OLB17. The sequence continues at coordinate 1,959 of JAYVDQ010000470.1, forward strand.
GACAATATCACCGTCATCATTGCCAAATTCATTGGCGATGACCTGCCCGAACACGAGGGCGATGAAGTAAAGCTCGAACTGATCGACCTCGGGGGCATTCACGACACGGCCGATCAGGAAATTGACGAGGAAGATACGGCTGAAATACCGTAAGACTTTAAGTTAAAGGCAAAAGTAAAAAGGCAAAATCGGAATTGATCCAATTTTGCCTTTTTATTTTTTACTTTTGCCGTGCATTAGCTGCCTTTTTACTTTTGTCTTGCGTCAGCGACGCCATTCCGGCAACTCATTAGTAACTCGCTTGACGTAGATCGAAGAACCTTTGACCTCGACGACCTCGACCTTTTCACCCTCGATCAATTCTGTCTCGCCGTCGATTGGATACGCCGTCCACGTTGACCCAAAAACCTTTACGGCTCCTTCCTGTAGCGCTCCTTTGCTTGGCTCAGTCACAGTTCCGACCTTGCCCGGCAGCGAATCGACGCCCGATTTCATTGCGTTTCCGTCGCCATGCGGCAGATACTTTGCAAAGATCGTCCGCGACATGGCCGTCAGTCCGATCGAAACGATCGCAAACGTCAGGAACTGCCAGATCAATCCAAATCCCAAAAACCCTACAAGGGCCGCCGCCAACGCCCCGATCCCAAACCAAAACAGCACAAACCCAAGCGTAAATATCTCGGCGATGATCAAACCGACACCCAAAATTAGCCAAAGAATCCAACCTGCCTGATCCATAAAATTACACCCAGGACGAGTCTCGCTCCCCGCTTTCAATATACACGATATAAGAAGTCAAAAGGCAAAAGTAAAAAGGCAAAAATAGGATGCGGACGTAACTAACCCACACCACCGACCACTGACCACCGACAACTGACAACTGCCCGGATCCGTGCTAATCTCTTAAATCGTGCTGGGGTGGCGGAATTGGTAGACGCCCAGGACTTAAAATCCTGTGACCTTAGGGTCGTACGGGTTCGATTCCCGTCCCCAGTACCACCCTTTTGAGGGATGAGGGACGAATGGCCTCGTCCCTCATTCCTTTGGTATGGTTATTGCGACTAGTATGGCGAGACAGGTGACCTATGAAAAACTTAATCATAATATCGTCAGTTTTATCGTCAATTGTTTTGTTTACATGCATAGCGCCGTCTGCTAATGGGCAGAACCAGACTGTGCTGGCCAACGCGATGCGGTATACCGGCGACCGTTTTACCGTGTCGATCAAGACACCAAAGGGGGCAAATGTATACGCCGTAACCCGGCCGTCCGCAACTGTGGCCAATGCCATCGATAAAGGCCTGACAGATCTGTTTGCGGTTGCCAGAAAGAATCGGTATTACAAAAAACTTAATTACAGCGATTACTCGGTCTTTATCGGTAAGGCCGACCGCACCAGGAACAGTCAAGGCGAATATTCACCGGACATCGCCGTCCCGTTGAATCAATATGCGGGTTCCGTTTATGATCAGGGCGGTTTCATGTACGTGGCCGGAATGGTCATCTCAAACGATCCGTGCGCTTTTATGATCGCCGAACACACCAGGGATTTCGACCGCATCTCAAACGTCGTCCGCTATGAGGGCGAGCATCTCGTCCTCTATCACAACGACCGCAGGCGATACGCGGCAACGGCCGATCACAGTAAAGGCGGAGGACACCCTATTCTTCAGTAGCAGTGGCAGTAGGCAGACGGGAGTTTGTTAAGAAAAGATCTAACTGCCAACTGCCACTGCCAACTGCAACTGGCCTTCGCGCCCTATATCGTGCATTCGCTCAACCATTCGGTAGCAAAAAGTTAGCACCGCCATACAACTTTCGGGTAAGAAATGCCTTCAAATATAGGCATTTCTTTTTTTATTGACGGATTTTCCGTAGTGGCACGTGCATTGCTTTATTGCTTCGCGGGGCGAAAGGTCGCCGGGCGGAGCCGGAGGTCGCGGATGAACTTCAAAACGGCAGTCGTCCAGTTGGTAACCGTTTCGCTATTGATCTTTGCAAATTCTTTTTTCGCGACGGCCCAGCTTGATTCGATCTATCGCCTGCCAGCCGGAACACGTATACGTCTCAAAATGGACGTGGAGCTGAGTTCGCGGGTGGCAGCGGTAAACGATACGTTTGCGGCAAAGGTCGCAAAACCAGTAATGGTCCGGGATGTTGTGGTTTTACCCGTCGGAACTGTTATCGAGGGCCGTGTAGACAGCGTGTCAATGGCGGCGGCTGGTGGCCATAACGGCGAGCTTGACCCGGTGTTCGAATCTATCAGGTTCGAAAACGCTCAACCTCGAAAGATCCAGGGCGAGCTGGTCGACAAGCTCGTTGGTCCGTCCTCGTCAATGACCAACGTCCTGAGCGTAGTCGGCGGCACGGTCATCGGAGCGGTGCTCGGCGCGGTGTCGAAAACAAATAACGGTGCTCTGATAGGAGCAGGCGTCGGTGCGGGAGCCGGAACGAGCGTTGCACTGCTGAGAAAAGGAAAAGATGTGCGAATACGAACGGGCGAGGAATTTGAGATCGAATTAAAACGCGAAGTTTTACTGCCCGTTTTGGATTATTGAAAATTTTTACAAGTTTGGTCGTTGGCGAGATCCAGTCGACCATACAAGAAAAAGTCCGATGCGAAGGGGAGAGCGTATCGGGCTTTTTCTATTGAATTATGTTTTTCGGACTGTGTCTGCCGACCAACCGGAGAGATTAATCGAAGCGATCTTGGGGTTCCTTGAGGGTGTTTAATGGTCGTGTGAGGCGTGGGTATGGTCAGACAGTTGGCTTCAGATATTTCAGGCCTTTGATAAATTTGAAGTCGCTGATGTTATAAGTTACCAGCGTCAGATCGTTCTCGATACAAACTGCGGCGATCTGGGCGTCGGGCAAAAGCAAGCCGTGCGAATTGGAGTATTGGTCGATAAGCGATATGGTTCGTTTCGAAATGTCCGGCGTGTGATAAAAAATCTGGAAGTGAGACAGGTATTTTCTGATAATCTGTTTTTCGGCTTTTGATTTCGACCCTTGCAGGCATTCGACATAAACCGTCGTGTCTATCGAGTTTTCAAGGCGTTCGACAAACTTCTTGATCCCGGCATTTCCCTTAAATATCTCAGAAAAGACATTAGTGTCCGTCAAATGGTCGATCATTTTACTTTGCGGTTTCGGTTGCGGATCTGGCCGGCGATCTCACCTGCCGATTCCTTGCGGTTGGCCCAAACGCCGAGGACATCTTCATCACTAACGCTTTCGTTAGTCGGAATTTCTATATTCGCGACAGGCGAAACCTTTGGGTCTTCGTCCAATATCGTTACCAACGCCCGGCGGCTCTCTTTCAAATGCACCTCCGCCATAACGCTGATCTTTCCCTTTTTATCGACAACGGCTTCTAATGTTTGAATCATAATGCGAATTTTAACACAGAGGCTCCCGGATTTTTGAACAATTTGCCGCAGTCAGTAACACATTCACCCCCGACCAGCTGGAAAGCTTGGTCGTTGGCGAGATCCATTCGGCCATTTTGAAAAAGCCCGATGCGAAGGGGAGAGCGCATCGGGCTTTTTCTATTGAATTATTTGTTCCAGTTTTGCATTGCGAGTTTGGTTTGACACGATAAGCAAAAAACACTATTCTCCGCGATAACAAGTTTTACAATTTATACTTTCTAAATAAATTCGGAGGCGATGAATCATGCTGATGATAAAGATAATAATTTCCTTTTTGTTAGTAGCGAGTGTTGCTTCTTGTAATTCGATAATGTCCAAACTTAACAGTGGGGTTAAGGAAGACGCGAGAAAGCTGGCGTCGGCCGGCAAATACCGAGTACTCGAAACCACAACCAGTAAACAAGTCGATACCGGCCAAGGAACTAGAGAGTCGAGTTGTACTTGTAATCAAACCCTGTGGTTGCATGTTCAATCCGTTTCTGGCAATACAAATGATTGGAGAAGCCTTTGTCTTAGCAAAGACCATGAACAATTGATCGATTATGCAGCTTTGAGGCAGGGCGATGTTGTCTCTTTTGAACTTAGTGAGAATATGCTGGATATGGAGTGTAACGGGAGTCCTTCGACGTTTCTAAAACTTCAGAAATAGTATTGCTGATAAGTCCAATAGGAAAGCAAAATAGTCTCTGCGTTGGTTGAAATTCTCATGAGGAAGCTGAACTTAAATCTTTTTGCACTATTAGTATTGCTAGAATCGTCGATAAATATCCATCCATCAGGATTTTTGACCGGATTTAAAGTGTATAAAGTAGAAAACACGAGGCTTGAAGAGGTTGAGCCGAGAAATTGCGGCCCCTTTTTGCATTGGAATCTTGAGAAGTTTCCGGACGGAAAAATACCATATTATATCAATCGATTTGGCAGCAAAGATTTGTCCATTAATGACATAAAAAAAGCTGCTGAGGAGTCATTTCAGGCTTGGCGAGAAAGCACTGGAGTGGCTTTGGATTTCAAGTTCGTCGGACTAACAAATGTGGGTACCAATATAGAGGCAATCGGTAAAGGGAAATTCAAACATCGTGCAGATCATATGAACGTGATTGCTTTCGATGAATCCGGGGCCTTTTTTGATAATATCGGCAAACCAGCTTTAGGGTTTACCCCTCCGTTATATGACGAATCCACTGGAGAAATTTTTGAAGCTGATATCCTCTTAAATGGTTCTCACATTCCGTCTGGCATTCCGTTTTGGAATGATTGGATAGCATCGCAAAATATATGCTCTGGTATCGACTGCAACGTTCCCATTAATTGGAATCTTCAAGATCAGCATTTTGATCGGCTTTTAGGAGGGCCGATCGTAAGATACCACGCTTATTTAAAAAGCACCCTTACACACGAAATCGGTCACTTCCTGGGCTTTGGCCATTCTATGGCCGTTGGGGCCACGATGAGTACGGAGGAAATCTCGAAGTCCTTTCCTGAGAGTACAGATCAAAGTACATTGGAAGACGATGATCGAAATGCGGCGAGGTTCTTGTATCCAGCCGATATGAGAGTCGTCTCCGAGCCAGTTGAACCCCGTAACGTAGCTCTCGGGAGGCCGGTGCGGGTAACGACAAACGGAGCGAACGATCCCTGTAATTATTGCGAAAAAGACTGGTCGGATATTACAGACAGCCGCTTTGACTATGTGCCAAATGGTGACGGACATATAAAGGATGGAGTCGTGGGTTGGCAGAATAATGATTACAACCAAATGATGGAGGTTACGGTTACTATTGATCTCGGCTATCCCGTTGATGTGACAAAGATCCGCTATGCTACGGGAAATTTGCAACGGGTCGAAACTTGGAATGCCGATTCGATGATCTCTCCTTTTGGAACAACAGGAACCAATCCCGGCAGGAATCATATTGGGGTTTGGACGGAACACAATGGAAGGACTCGCACTTCTAAAATCGACATCACATTTCAAAAAACGCGAAGGAAATGGGAGGAAGACTGGCTGTTTATTGGCGAAATTGAGGTTATCGGAACCCCAGTGGAAGATTATAGATTCAGTTCTTCACGATTACCGCAACAGGGCACCACAAATACATGGACAGGAAATGTAAATCCGAGGCTATGTTGGCAGGATACCGGAATGAATGTGACTCCAGGCCAAACGATTGACGTTACGGCATCTGGAACCGTAACTTGGGACCCAAATATCAGGGCGGTTGTCGGTACAGTCGGCCCGAATGGTTCGGGTTATCCGGCATCGCGCATTGCGAACGTAAGGCATGAGACTTTTCCCGTCAAAACAGCAAATACAGGTTCATTATTGATGCGCGTTGGCAATGCTGATAATGCGCCAATCTACGCAGTCGGAAAAAACTCCCGATACCGCGTCGAACAAAGCGGCAACGTTCAATTTATGATCAACGACGAGCCGGAATGGTTGTTTGACAATTCTGGAAGATTTTTTGTTAAGGCACGAAAAGAGTAACGTATTCACGGTTTCTTGACTGAAATAATTTTAACCAACTGCATTAGGGGTTGTCTTTCCACACGAACACCCGTTGGGTGCAATGTTAAGTAAGGCTAATCGCCGTAACTAACGACGACTTGCATTTTTCTGATGTTCGCGTCGGCAAAGCCTTTCAGCTTCACAATTGTCAGAAAATTCTTGGCCTCGCTCTGAGTTTCACCGGCATAAACAGCTAAAATGTCGTAATCGTAGTTGGCGTTCAAGTAACCATGGCGGGCCTGTCCTATGGTTGCGGCGGTCGAAGTTTCAGCACCTTCTTAATCGCATGCGGTAATCGTTTTCAAGGCTCCCTGTTCGTAATACCACGATTGCGAACAGTAGGCGAGGGAGCTAATGCTGACCGACCTTTCATATGCACCAGTTCCGGTCCAGACTTCGATAGCAGGTTCTGATTTATATGCTTCGGCCTTAGCTTTTGCCGCAATTCGTTCGGCGTCTGAAAGCATGTTTGGGGGAGCATCGTCTTTGGAAAGAGAATTGTATTCGCGTTCAGAGATGCCAGGGTCGTCTACACCTTTAAG
>JAYVDQ010000471.1:0-8940 GCA_043749325.1 Chloracidobacterium sp.
GGTTCTCTGCGTTCTCTGCGTTCTCTGCGTTCTCTGCGTTCTCTGCGTTTAAAACGATGTCAAAATCCAAAGCACTAACAAAGACCGAAAAGAAGATACTTATCACTGGCGGGACGGGATTTTTGGGTGCGCATATCGTCCGGCAGTTTCTCGATGCTGGTGAAAAGAACTTGAAAGTTATGGCCTCGCGTGTGCCCGAGTGGATGAAGGACGCCGGCGTCAAGGCGGTCGAAGGCTCGGTCACGGATCGCGATACGGTCGCAAAAGCGTGCAAAAATGTCTCAGTGATCTTTCACCTGGCGGGCAAGGTCTCGCGTGACAACGACGACGCGGCGGCGATGAACAAGATCCATCTCGAAGGCACCCGACTGTTGTGCGAGGCTGCTAAAGAAGCCGAAGTGCCGACGATCGTACTGGCTTCGTCAAGTGGGACGATCGCAGTCAGCTCCGACGAGCAGATTTTTGACGAAACATTCCCGCAGCCGGTCGATGTGTTCTCGCGGTGGGCGTATTACGCTTCGAAATATTACCAGGAGCGAACGGCTATCGATGAGTTTGACGGCGATGGGCGAAAGCTCGTCATCTTAAATCCGTCTCTGCTTCTCGGGCCGGATGACGAGCGATTGAGTTCGACCAAACCGGTGCTTGATTTTCTTGCACGAAAAATTCCTTACAGCCCAAGCGGCGGGTTGAATTTTGTAGATGCGCGTGATGCGGCGGCGGCGTTTATAGCAGCGCTTGAGAAAGGAAGACATCAGGAAAAATATCTGCTTGGTGCGGCGAATATGACCTTTTGGCAGTTTTTCGGTCGATTAGAACGGCTATCGGGCGTGTCTGCTCCTATGCTCAAAGTGCCAAAGAAACTTGCGATGGCCGGTTCCAGCTTTATCAGTTCGGTTTACAAGAATTGGGGCAAGGCATCGCCCGTCGCTCCAAACGAGGTCGAACAGGCCGAGTATTTTTGGTACTTTAATTCGTCTAAGGCGATCGAGGAACTAGGTTTCGCTCCACGCGACCCGCAGGAAACGCTGCAGGACACGATTACTTATTTACGTGAGAGCTTTCTGGGTGAGGGCGTCTTTAAGTAGACTTCGACCCATTGTCCGGCGGGGTAAGAGCCTTCGTGACTCCTAACAGCCGGAAACCCGCAAAAATAAACAATCCGATCACGGAGGCTATTAAAATTGCCAGTCCTTCCTTAGCAAAATCCACATTGGTCAACAGCCACGCTATCAGGCCCAGCGACAGAACCGCAGCGAGAATACCGAGCGGTGCTGTAAACGGTGCCACTGGCAGATCTTCCCGGCGTCGAAAGACCATGAGCGCTATGCAGGTCGTTGCGTAAATCAGAAGCCGCGTGATCGTGGCGATCGCGACGGCGCCGATAAAGGACAAGTTGATCGTGAAAAACAGAATAATAATGCCGGTCAGAATGATCGAGACAAAAGGTGTTTTAAATCTAGGGTGTGTTTTTGACAGCACAGCGGGCAACTCGCGGCTTTCGGACATCGCAAAAAGCATTCGAGTCGCACTCAGGACGCCCACATTCAGATTTCCGAGGATGGACACCAACGCACCAACGGTAATGATAGCCGCGCCGAAGTATCCCAGAAAAACAGCGGCGGCATCGGCGATCGGGCGTTCAGATTTTGCAAGTTCCGGCAACGTGCCGATGCTAACCGTCTGGATCAGAATGTAAAGAAGTGCAACCGTTCCGAGCGCCGTGAGGAGGCCGAATGGAACATTCTTTTCCGGATTCTTTGTCTCGCCCGAGAGAACCACGGCGGCTTCGAAGCCGACGAAGGCATAGATGAGCAAAAGCACGGCGCTCGAAAACCCGGAATAGTCCGGGATCACGGCAAAGTTGAAATTCGCTGGCTGAAGATAGAAAAGTCCAACTGCAACGAAGATGACCAACGGCACAATCTTTCCAACCGTAAAAATATTTGTCATCAAAGCGGATTCCCGAATGCCGATCAGGTTTACGACGATGATAATTAACACGACAAGGCTGATAAAAGCGATTCTTAGGAGGCCTTGATTGGCGCCCGGAACAAAGAAACCAAGATAAGTGACCAGCAGATTGCAGTTTGCGGCAAAGGTTGAAACGCGAACTATCCAATAAAGCCAGCCGACCTCGAAACCGACGATCGGTCCAAAGGCTTCTTTTGCATAAAGATAGGGGCCGCCAGTCGCCGAAAAGCGGCTCCCAACTTCGGCGTAGCACAACACGATCAGCCCGACGATCAGCCCGCACAATACGAAGGCAAACAGGCTGAACGATCCGATCTGAGCAAAGACCTTTGCGGGCAATCCGAAAATGCCGGCCCCGATGATCGTGTTGATAACTACGGCCGTAAAATCCCATCTGCCGATGCCGCGTATCAGTTTTTCTTCTTTCATTTCTTAAAAAAGTATTTGAAATTTCAAATTTGGAATTTAAGATCGCTTTTCGTTTATACTCTTAAAACCATAGCACGTAAAGAATTGAGAGGTTTTTCGGATGATCGTATTTAAGCGGATCGTTTATAGTCTTGGCCTGATCTCCCTGTTATCTATCTCTTTATCGGCCCAAAAACAGGCGAAAGGCGGTGAGTTTGTTGTTCCGAAGGCATACAAGCCGCCGGTGATCCAGGCCTCGGCTACACTCCAGGATATCTTGAACACGGCGGTTAGCGAGGTTGTCGCTTCTAAAGGTTTCAAAGCCGAAGAGGTCGCCGCTACGCTGATTGATGTCCGCGATCCCGGTCATCTGAAGATGGCAGAGGTTCGCGGGAATCAACGCATTTATCCGGCTAGCGTCGTGAAAATGTTTTACATGGCCGCGCTCGAGAGGCAGATGGAAGACGGCAAGGTCAAGATAACTCCCGAGCTTGCCCGTGGCCTGCGGGATATGATCGTCGTATCGTCAAACGAGGCGACCCAATATATTCTCGACGTCATTACCGGCACATCGAGCGGCTCGGAGTTGCCGGACAAGGAGTTTCAGGGGTGGCAGGCGAAACGCAATAGCGTCAATAGGTTTTTCACGTCGATGGGATATTCGAATATCAATGTCAATCAAAAGACATTTTGCGAGGACGCCTACGGTATCGAACAGCAGTCGCGAAACTACAAGGGCGAAAACCGCAATATGCTCAACACAAACGCAACCGCCCGGCTGCTTGCCGAGATCGTCCTGGGCCGGATGAATACGCCCGAGCGGACGAAAGCGATGATGGACCTGCTAAAACGCGATCCGTTTGCGGCGACCAGCGACGCGGACGACCAGGGCCACGGATTTTCCGGCATAGCGTTGCGAGACAAAAAGATGACGGACGCCAAACTGTGGTCAAAGGCCGGATGGACGAGTAAGGCCAGACATGATGCAGCATACATTGAGACTGCGGACGGGCTTAAATTTGTTCTTGTGATATTCACCGAAAATCACGCCAATGAAAAAGACATTATACCGACGATAGCCGGTAAGGTAATAGATAAATTGAGAAAAAACTGAGGAGAATACGACGATGAAAACGAAAATATTTTTGCTGGCCGCGATCCTGGCTTTTCCGGTTATTGCCTTTGCACAGGGGTCTTACAAACAGCCGCCAAAGGAAATAATGGATGTGTTGAACGCCCCGGCAACACCCACCACCTCGCTTTCGCCGACGCGCGATAGGATCGCCCTGCTCGAACCGCTGCGTTATCCGCCTATCTCCGAGCTTGCTCAGCCTATGCTGCGGATCGCCGGTTTGCGAATCAATCCAAACACAAACGGCCAGCATCGGCAGGCTTATTCCCTCAACATGACTCTCAAAAACGTGTCGGACGGAAAAGAGACTAAGGTCGTCTTTCCGCCCGGAGCCAAGCTGTTTTCGACACAATGGTCGCCGGACGGGAAATACATTGCTGTCGCAAATATCTCGCCGACCGGCAATCAGCTTTGGGTCGTCGACACGGCTACCGGTAAAGCTCAACAGATTAAGGGTGTTGTGCTTAATACGACGTTGGGGAACATCGGCTGGGAAAACGACCATACGATCTCGGCGTTCATCGTGCCCTCAAAACGCGGTCCGGCCCCGGCGTATCAAAACCTGACGCCGACCGAGCCGAGCATTCAGGAAACTTCCGGCAAGACGGGAGCCGTGGTCACGTACGAAGACATGCTAAAGAGCCCGAATGACGAGCGACTGTTCGAATATTACTGCACGTCGCAGATCGCCTTGATTGATCTCAGCGGCAAGATCCGCGAGATCGGCTCGCCCGGGATCAATGACAATGCGGATTTTTCGCCGGACGGAAAGTACGTTCTCGTCCAGCGGATCGAGCATCCGTTTTCGTACCAATATCCGTATAGCCGCTTCCCAAGAAAGGTCGAGGTTTGGGACATGACCGGCAAAATGATCACGTCGGTGGCAAACATTCCGCTACAGGATAACTTGCCGAACGGCGCAGTTCAGACCGGCCCGCGAGCAGTTGGCTGGATACCCGTCGAGCCCGCGACATTGATCTGGGCCGAGGCGCTAGACGGCGGCGACCCACGAAAAAAGGTGACGCCGCGCGATCACCTGATGAAATTTGCCGCCCCGTTTACCGGAGCCGCGAGCGAGCTTTTAAAGGTCGAGAATCGCTATCAGGGCCGCGCCTTTGGCGAAAAAGACGGCATGATGCTTTTCTTCGACAACAACCGCGACACCCAGCATCGCCGTATTTTTATGACGGACTACCGCAATCCCGCAACCGTCAAAATGATCTCCGACCTGAATGTAAATGACCGCTATCGCGACATCGGCCAACCGGTCATGAAGGACACGAGCACTGGCCGCAACGTCATCCGTCAATTTGGAGACAGCATTTATCTGGCCGGCAACGGTGCGTCGCCGGATGGTGACCGTCCGTTCCTGAGGCGGATGAATCTCAAGACCTTGGAAACCGAGGAGATCTTTCGCTCGGGTAAGGACGCTTATGAATCATTTGTGGCCTTTAGCGGAGACAGCAACTGGAACGTTATTACACGCAGGGAAAGCGCGACGTTACCGCCGAACCTGGAGCTTCGAACGTTGTGTGATCCCAAAGCGATGTGCAATAACCCCGTTCCTGAACGAGCACTCACAAACTTTACGGACCCGTCACCGCAGCTTCGCGGTATTACAAAGCAGATCGTAAAATACAAACGAGCGGATGGCGTCGATCTCTCATTCACGCTTTATCTGCCGCCGGGTTATAAGCAGGGAACTCGTCTGCCAACAGTCGTTTGGGCGTACCCGCTCGAATTTACCGACAATTCGACCGCTGGACAGGTTTCGGGATCGACAAATCGTTTCACAACGATTAGCAGCTATTCGCACCTGTTTTTCCTGCTTGAGGGCTACGCCGTGCTGGACAATACGACAATGCCTATCGTTGGTGACCCGCTGACGGTTAACGATACATTCGTCAAACAGATCGTCGATTCTGCGTCGGCGGCGATCGACAAAGCAGTCGAAATGGGCGTAACAGACCGCGACCGCGTTGGCGTCGGCGGACATAGTTATGGTGCGTTTATGACCGGTAATCTGCTTGCTCACTCGCGTCTGTTTCGGGCCGGTATCGCCCGCAGCGGTGCGTACAACCGCACGCTAACACCATTCGGATTTCAGTCCGAACGCCGTAATTTTTGGGAAGCTCCTAAGCTTTACGAAGATGTCTCGCCGTTTTTTTACGCCGACAAGATCAAGGATCCGATCCTCATGATCCACGGCGAAGCCGATGACAACACGGGTACATTCCCGATCCAGTCGGAACGCCTTTTTGCCGCGATGAGCGGCCTCGGCGGCACGGCGCGGCTCGTCATGCTCCCCCTCGAAGCCCACGGCTACCGGGCTAAGGAGACCACCGAACACGTGCTGTATGAGATGGTGAATTGGTTTGATAAGTATGTGAAGAATGCCAAACCGCGTCAAAAGTAGAGATAAATGCTGTGTGAGAACATGCCCTTAATTGTCGGGGGGTTCTCATGCCTTTCGCTAATAAACAATGCCGATATTTAGGAACACTGTGGACAATACGAAATTCAATAAGGATGCGACCTTGCCCTTTGAGTTGCGGATTCAGGATTTTCAATTGGCTATGCAGGATGTTTATGACTTCTTTTTTGATGTCAATTCTCATTTGCTTGGCAAAGGCTTACAGCGGCTTGACGATATGCTACGAGCCGCAATTATGTCAGGTCTTTTGTCAGACATGGTGACCGCGAGTTTGGCAAAGCATTCTCGATCACTCACCGAAAATCTTTATCATAATGGACATCCTGATTTGATAGTACAAGGGGCTTATGCTGGTAATGCGGTAAAAGCCGGTACCGAAGGGGTAGAAATAAAGACGACTAGAAAAACGGGCGGAGCCGTGGATACACACGGTGCCAGAAGCCAGTGGATGTGTGTTTGGGTCTATGATGTTGACAATGTAACAGAACCCGCCCGAGAGAGACATCCGATGAGATTTACTGAGGTATATCTGGGCCAAGTGGAATTGGAAGACTTTCGAAAAAATGCCCGTGGCGAGCTTGGCACCAGAACCGCGACGCTTCACAAGGACGGCATCAAAAAACTACGCGATAATTGGGTTTTCAAACTTTAACCGGTTTGATTTTGAGTCTTGCGAGTTTTGGTATCGAATCACACGCGATATCAAAAAAATGACGATCCTTTTCAATCCCTATACTTCGATAACCGACGTTCTCTGCGGCCGCGAGTGTAGATCCCGCTCCGGCAAACGGATCTAGAATTACTCCTTCGCCCAAAGGCAAGGCTGCCCGGACGATCAGACGCATGAAAGACTGCGGTTTTAGACTCGGATGTGGAGCCAATACCCGTTCGTTTTTGCCGGTTGGTGACGAATCGATTACGTCGGTAAATGGTTTATCCGCGGACGGGCGACGAAAGCCGCCGGTTTTCCAATTTCTAAGGTTATCCTGAGCTCTTCCCTCCATAGGCTTTCTGAAAACCAGCCACGGCTCCCACGCGGAACGAGGCATCATGCTTATTTCAGAGAATTCCTCATGAGCGGCCTTGGGGCGATCTCCGCCACGCATTGTCATGGTCAATCTAACTATTTCTCCACGCCTTTCGAGACCGGAATCCGCTAACGCATATGAAACGATGTAGGAGAGCAGCGGATTGGTCGCTACCAGCACATGCGCTCCCGGAACAAGTTTTGGCAAAAGAAGTCTGGCCCAAATTGAGAAAAATGTTTGTAATTCATCAAGTTGCTCACGAGTCAGCGTTGTGAATCTCGGCAAGGGCGATCTTGTGTGACCGTCAAACGAAGGGGGGATTCTCCAGACACCTCCTCTGCCGCTTCGCAATTTTGTTTGCTGTTCAGGTGTATATTCATGCAGTCCGTACGGCGGATCAGTAACAACCGCATGAAAAGAGTGGGGTTCTTGTTTGGCAATCCAATCGAAACAATCAGCATTAATCAACTTTGCATTTCCAACTTCGAAGGATTTGGGGTTTTCTTCTGTTTCCAATTCAGCTAGCGTATCGCTAATGGCGTTTTCTTTTAGACCGTATATTCCTCGGTCTTCGCGAAAAAATATCTCAGGCGTATTTAGCCGCAAATACGATCTGATTGAGGACGAAGGTGTTGGCCCAACGATCTGATTTACACGCAACTCGATATCGCCAACCGACATCGAAGCCGTCGTCTGCGACATAACATGGATGATCGCATCGCGAACCCTGCCGGGCGAATATCGGATTTGTTCTGTGTTCATAAAAAGACAATAGACGTCCAGACGTCTGTTGTCAAAAGCATATGCACAATTCACAAATGCAACCTGCAAATTTCGGTGCTACTGCACGTCCGTAACTTCAATAAGCGGCCCGGCGTCGCCGAATTCGAGGTCCGCGCCGAAACCTGACAGGTCGGCTCCCTGGCGGAGAAATTCCTCGGCTGTTTCGGCTGTTACCGGTCGTGAGAAGAGGTAGCCCTGACCCGTTTTGCAGCCGAGAGAACGGAGAATGTCGAGCTGCTGCATTGTCTCGATGCCTTCGGCGACGACCTCGAGATCGAGGTTTTCGCCCAGCATTAATATGGTCTTAACTATGAGGCCGCTTTTCTCGTCTTTGCCGAGAATGTTTACGAATGAGCGGTCGATCTTGAGCCGCTCGAATGGGAACCGCTGTAGATAACTCAGGCTCGAGTAACCCGTGCCAAAATCATCGGTCGAGAGGGCGACGCCAATTTCGTCAAGCTCTGAGAGTACCTTTAGCGACCGCTCGCTGTGTTCCATAACGGTACTCTCCGTCACCTCAAGTTTTAATTGCCGGGCGTCAAGTCCGCTGGCGAACAGGACATCTTTGACCTGCGATGTGAGCGTCGGGTGCATCAATTGCTTGGCCGAGAGATTGACGCTGATCGCGAGCGGGAACGAATAGCGCTTCTGCCATTCGGCGGTTTGGCGGCACGATTCTTCGAGTATCCATTTGCCGATCGGGATAATTAGGCCGGTTTCTTCGGCTACATAAACAAATTCATTAGGCAAAACCAGGCCGTGTTTGGGGTGGCGCCAGCGGATCAATGCCTCGAATTCCTGCACGCGGCCCGTCGCCAGGTCGACGATCGGTTGGTACAAGACCTCAAACTCATTCCGATCGACGGCATGGCGTAGATCCGTCTCGACCTGTAGCAGGTTCATATTGCGAACGTGCATTTCGGTGTCGAATACCTCGTAACGCGCCTTGCCGGCCTCTTTTGCCCGATACATTGCGGCATCGGCGTCACGCAGAAAATCCTCGGCCTGTCGCGGTACGCTGCTCGACACCACGATGCCGATACTCGCGGTCGTAAAGACCTCATAATTATCGATCTTGAATGGCTCCGCGATAGTAGTCTGTAGACGCTCGGCAACGTGCGCAACCTCGCTGATGTCGCCGCTACGATGGAGCAGGATCGTAAATTCGTCACCGCCGAGCC
>JAYVDQ010000472.1:0-2711 GCA_043749325.1 Chloracidobacterium sp.
CAGGAAAAAATTCTGGAATTGGTGGAGGGGATGTCGGATCATTATCTGACCGACCGATTGGTTTTTCACTGCACGTTGAATATCGGTTTAGAGCCGGACGAACTGGCAAAAGCGGCCGCAGCCGCCCAAAAATTAAAATTGCCGCTGAGCGGAAAAATTGTCGAAATCGCGCTGAGCAAGGTGCCTGAGGCTGAAATAGTTGAGTCTTTTAAATTGCGGTAAATATTGAATCAGTTTTGTTTCAGCCACTCCGCCATGCTCAGGCACATTTCCGGCGCGGCGATTTTCAGAGCCTTGTCTTCAGTAATCACGACGGCATTGAAGTCTTCGGCTAAAGCCAGGTATTGAGCGTCGTATCCGACAACCTTTCGTTCCAAGCCTATTTCAAGGGCTCTGGCCTGCCGAAGCGGCTTTTCGTAATTTTCAAACAGCATGATGGCCCTGAACCAGAGTGATTCGGCGGTAGAAAGGTCGATGTGGCCGCCGCGCAAATATTTCACAAGGGCGTTCAAAAATTCGTGGCGCCACAATGTGGGAAGGGCCAAATCTGGTTTCTTGGCGAAGATTTTTTTGGCCAGGCTTGAAAGAGACGGATTTTCGGCTGACAACATGTAATAGACGATGACATTGACGTCGGCGACAATCATTCGTCCTGCCCGTCGTGGGTCGCCGCGACAACCGCTTCAGGACTCATGTCTGGCATTTTCAAAAATTTAAATTTGGGCGGTCCCAGACCTGGTTCGAATCGCTGGACGCTGTAAAAATCAAGCTCCCTTTCAAGCATATACAGGGCTTCCTTTCCGATGGACCGGCGGTTTTTCCCGGCCCGCGTTTTGATGCGGGCGTAGGCTTCCTTGGGGATGTCGCGTATCAGCAGGCTTGGCATGGCTCACCTCGATTCAGAATGATATCATTATGATACAAGAATGCCAAAAAAAGAGCAAGACCTACGATAAAAAGGCCCCACCGGATACGACAGGGCCTTTTCACATGGGCATCAATTAGCCCGCTAGATTTTGTATGGAACGTGCACAAACGAATGTTTTTTGGGATCGAAGTCTTTGGTGTTGCGGGTGACCAAGCGTAGCCCGTGGCGCACTGCCAAAGCCGCTTGAAATGCGTCGGGCGGTTTTAATTTGTAATTGCGTCTGTACTCAGCCGCAAGGGCGGCGTCGGGAGTTTCCACCGGTATGACGGGCAGGCTTTCAAGTAAGGCCAGGCCAGCGGCGTTTTCAGGATTTGCGGGCTGATACAGCACTTCGGCCAAGGTGACCACCGAGATGGCGCAAGCTTCGATATGGGCTTTTAAGAATTCAGCCGCCTTCGGCACGCCGTTAAAATGATCAATCAGCAGCGTGGAATCGAGAAGATACCTGATCGTCACTATTTATCCCACTCACGGTCCCACTCTTTGCGCATTCTAAGCTGATACTTCAAGCCGTCCTCGCCCTTCCAACTGCCGGCGGAACGACGTATTAAATCTTGAATATCTTTTTTGGGAAGGCGGGCACGGCCTCCGTGCTCCATGTATTCCGCCACAGCCTCCCGCACCAAAAACGCCATGGGAACGCCTTTTTCTTTGGCCAGGGAATCGAGCCACTTTTTTTGTTTGTCTTCTAAGCTAACCAAGGTTTTGATCATGATATCCTCCAGATATCTAAGTATATCTGCCAGATATCCGGAGTCAAGCTGGTTTATATCAATGATCCCTGAGCTCGATGTGCAGGCGGTTGAGCTGGTCGACCAGGTGCAGAATCACGGGCACCGCCTCGTCGTTCACGCCCATGCGCTGCTGAAGATCTAAAATAAGCTGGATGCGGGCCAGGTCTTCGGAATCGAAGATCTGCTGCTCGGGCTCTAACGGGCTGATCCAGCTGCGGGAAACATAGAGCAGCACCTTTTCGGGAGCTAGACCGCTTTTTTTGGCGACCTCTTCCAGCTGAAATCTGAATTGAAGGTTCATGATTTCCCCCTTGGGTCGTAATTAAATTTGTCGCCCCAGCTTCGAATGGCTTCCTGAAGCGCCGGATCAGGCGTGTGGGGAAGCTCGACCTTGACGGTTACAATGTGGTAACCGCGCTCCACGCCCGAGCCGACGCCTTTGCCTTTGATGCCCAATCGTGTTCCCGTGCTCACACCCGGACGAATTTTCAGGGTCACCGAGCCGTCGATGGTGGGCACCGTGACATCGGCGCCTAAAATACCCTGCTGAAAGGTGATGGGCAGTTCGCTCTCGATGTTGTGGCCGACGCGGGTGAAGCCGGCCAAGGGTTTAACCTTCAGCTCGATCAGCGCGTCGCCGGCAGGCGCCTTGCCTGTTCCGGGGGCTCCCCGGCCTTTGACCACAAAGCGGGTGCCGGTGTCGCTGCCCGGCGGAATCTTAACTTTGATCTTTTTCCCGCCAGGCAGGGTGATCTCGCGTTCGGCGCCGAGGGCCGCCTCTTTCAATTCAACCTCGAGCTCATAGAGATGGTCGCCGCCCGGGGCGTCTCCGGCGCTTTGGCGCCCGGCGCGGCCCGCGGCGCCCCTGAATAGATTTTCAAAAAAATCGGCGCCCATCTCGCCGCCGTCAAAGGCGCCGGCGTAGCGGCCGCTGTCCTGCTGGGTCTGATAATAACTGGCCTGTTTTTCGGCGGCTTCGCGCTGCTGGTCGATGGTTTCTCCGCGGTCATATTTGGCGCGCTCTTTCTCGTCCCCTAAAATCTCGTAAG
>JAYVDQ010000473.1:0-3160 GCA_043749325.1 Chloracidobacterium sp.
ACATATTCATGCGCTCGAGAAAAAATGCAATCAGCTCACCGAACGGCTCGAGCAGGCCGATGCCCGTATTGCGGAGCAGGCCCGTTTGTTCGAAATCGCATATCCCGGATTGCGGAAAGATGACGAGATCTGGGCGGACGTGATCGAGGACCGCTAGACATCCAATATCACGATCGTTGCACCCCAACTCCCCGAAAACTCGGGCGCATTCTTAAACGACCTCACAAAATCCGTCTCCGACAAAACATTTCGGACTATCTCACGCTGGATGCCGACGCCTTTGCCGTGGATGATGCGGACCGTGGCGAAGCCCTTTTTGTGAGCTTCGGCCAGGTAAGCTTCGACGACCGCCCGGATGTCTTTTGGGCTAAACGAATGCAGGTCGAACGAATCGGTTATCTCGATCTCGACTGGTTCGGAGAATGGATTTTCCAGATCATTCACGATCGTTTATTTATGTTTGACCTGAGCTTGCTGATACTGCGCGATGTCCTCGGGCGGCGTCACGCGCATACGGTTCTTGTCTTTGAATACAACAAACGTCTTGTCGTCCATCTGCCCCGACGGGCCGCGAAGACGAACGGTGAAGGTCTTGTTGTCGCCTTTGCCCTCAACCTTTAGGGGCAATGAGCCCCAGTATTCTGTATTTGGGGGGTTACGCCAGACGGTGTAGTAGTTTTGATCGTATTTGTCGAACGCCAGGACGAGGACGCCGTCAAAATCCGGCTCGACGCCGTCGATCGGTTTTGAGTAATTATCGCGGGATAGGATGACCCAGCTTCCCGGGGCGAGTGATTTGTCGCCGGATCCAACTTTATTGGCGGAATCCGCGTCAAGCCGCTGCCAGGTCGTAAACTTGCGGTTATTCTGCTGGAAAAAAGATATATCGCTCGGCACCTGCAGCTCGACCTGACGGCCAAAAAGCCAGCCCGCCGGGGCCGGGGAAACGGACGGATCAAGGTGGACCAGATACCAGATGTCGTATTTGTCCACGATCTGGTCGGGTTCGCCCTCTTCTTTTGCGGCCTCGATCTCGGCGTTTTTCGACTTCTTGCCGTTTTTTTGCTGCTCCTTGGAATCGTCGACGTTGGGAACTTCCTGTTTCGGGACAAATTTCCACGTGATGATCTCGAATGTCGAGCCGTTAGCGAGCTTGAAAAGCACGTTTTCCGGGCTGGTGTCCGGAGCGGAACGCAGATTGGACGCGGACCGGATTATGCCGGCTGCTTGAGGGGCTTGATTTTGAAAGTCTTCGTACAGCTTGCGGGACTTGGCAAGCGTTGCGCTGGTTATGACGTTTTGAGCCTCGATCCAGCCTTCGGTCAACGCATCGTCGTGGGCGCGGACGCGGAGCCACGGAACTTTTTCAAAATCCACCTGATCGATCACGTCAAGCCGGTCGCCCCGCTTTACCTCAAGCAGGTCGGCGGCCACGACCGAGTACGAAGTGCGTATCTGCGCCGTTTTTGAAATTACGGTCGCCGTGTCAGTAGGGCCTAAAAGACCCGTGTCGAATAAGCCGCAGCCTGCCTGTGCGAGACCGATCGCAAAAATTATAATATGAACAAAAACTTTCAATTTCATCTATTATTTACACTCAATTTTCGCCCGTTATTATAACCTAACTCGCCCAATAAATCCTTTTAGCAGCCCACTTGGCCGGGTGAATCTGCCTAGATATTTGCCGAGAAAACCGATGTCGCGGGCCCGGACATTTGTAAAGATTTGTAAAATCTGCCAAATCGGTACAAAAATCGGGAAAATGGACGGAAAAGTTTTTGACATAGGCTATAAGTCGGCAATAGAATCATTATTTGTTATAAAAGGATAAGGGATTTTATGAGTCTTATCAAAATCGTCATTTACGCAATGATATTTGTGTTGAGCATCCTGTTTTTAGGGAGATTTTTCTTCTAAAGGCGGTGGCTCGCAAACGACATCTTTTTCCGGTCGGATTTGAGAAACGCGCTTTGTTTGGTGCGAATTTTTGTTGGATAATTATTTGTGAAGGCGGTCGATCTGGCCGCCTTTTTTGATTTTATGAGTGAATTGCGAAAAATAGGGCGAGCTCTGTTGAGTGTTTCGGACAAGAGTGGTTTGATTGAATTTGCGTCGGTCCTCGCGGCACACGGCGTCCAGCTTATCTCGACCGGCGGCACCGCCAAAGCCCTCCGCGACGGCGGCCTGACCGTCAACGACGTTTCCGAAGTAACCGGCTTTCCCGAAATGATGGATGGCCGCGTTAAAACTCTGCACCCCAAAATACACGGCGCGTTTCTCGCCGTGCGCGACAACGCCGACCACGTCGCCTCGATGAACGAGCACGCGATCGAGCCTATCGACCTCCTCGTCGTCAATCTTTACCCGTTTGAAGAAACCGTTTCTAAGGACGGCGTCAGCCTTGACGAAGCGGTCGAAAATATCGACATCGGCGGCCCGGCGATGATCCGTTCGGCGTCGAAAAATTGGCGGGACGTTGCGGTCGTTACCGACACGCGTCTGTATCCGGAAATAATCGCCGAGATGAATGCAAGCGATGGTTCGCTATCGCTCGACACTCGGGCCCGCCTCGCGACGCTCGCCTATACCCGAACGGCAAGCTACGACCTGGCCGTCTCGTCGTATCTTGCCAAACAGCTTTCGAATGACGACCTCGACCGCCTCGAACCGCTGAATCCATTGGGCCATCTGGCGTTTATCGAACTCAACGAAGAGTCAGAACCGCCTGCGTCAGCGGGCGGTGCGATGAGGGACGACGAGCTCACCGAATTCCAGATCATCGAACTCGCCAAGGTCACCGACCTGCGTTACGGCGAAAATCCGCATCAGAAGGCCGCTCTCTACTCGACAGAAACCGGAGGCATCGCGGGTGCCGAGCAACTGCACGGCAAAGAAATGTCGTTCAATAATTATGTCGATGCCGAGGCTGCGTGGAATCTCGTTCAAGATCTCGACGAACTCGCGGTTGCGATCATAAAGCACACAAATCCGTCCGGCGTCGGTATTGGCACGACCAACGAAAAGGCATATCGCCGCGCGCTCGCGACTGACCCGGTGTCGGCATTTGGCGGGATCGTGGCGTTTAATCGCAGGGTGGACGCGGCGGTCGCGGCCTCGGTAATAGAGGTTTTCTCCGAGGTGATCGTCGCCCCCAATTACG
>JAYVDQ010000474.1:0-4183 GCA_043749325.1 Chloracidobacterium sp.
ACGCGCGGGATGTATTTTATTGCCAGCAATTTTACTATTCTTGATGTAAGGGCTATTCGATTCAGTATTGCCACACTGTATAAGATTAGACGGAATCGATCCGCCTTGATCGCTCGCGAAGGAGCCGTTGATTATATGCCCACTCGGGCGAATAGTCTGCTTAACTCCTCGTTTGATAAGCCGCTTCATGTCTTCGCTGTAGGTTTGGAGAACGTTTCGGTTGTCCGCCTTTGCCATCGGATCTTTAACAAGCCAGAAAATATATTCAACGCTATCTTTTACCCGAATTCGACGAACATTTACCCATTCAGCGGGAGCAGGCATTTTTGCGGGATTGTACCAGAAAAATTCTTGAGCCAAATCAAAACCAACTTCATCAACTAAAGCAAGTAGCGTTCGATAATGGTACAAACTACGAATTGGTGATCCAGGCTGCCATGCTCCACCAAGGTTTAAAACGAAGGAGCCGGATGGCTTCATGATCCGTTTGATTTCTCGGGCAAAAGGTATCAGCCAGGCGGTGTAATCCTGTTGATTAGCGTTCCCGTATTCTTTTTTGAAGTGGAGGGCGTATGGGGGACTTGTAAGGACCAAATCAACAGAGTCATCGGGCATACCGCTCATGAACTCAATGCTATCGGCGCAGAATAAGGCGCCAAACTCTGTCTTGTAAATTGGGTCAGGCTGAGTATGCATCAATAATGTCCTGAAAACGCGAGAACCATCTTGGTTCTGTTTCTTCCCCGTCTGGAATGGAGTGCATTACGCCAAGTTTGTTTGGATGATTCCGGTGGTTAGGAAGCTCCCGCACTAGGGCGTATCGAAATTGAGCCCAGTCTCCTGTTAAACGACCTACGCAAACCGCAACGACATCGAAATGACTGCGGTCGTAGAACCGACTGCTAGAATCAGCTTTGGCGGCACGGGTCTTTTGTAGTTCAACCTTGGGTTTCGGGCCATTGCGTATGGTCTTAACCTCGACCCGGATGGCCGCCCCAGAAAGAGTTACGACGGTGAAGTCATGCATTCCGTCCACATCATGACCCTCAAAGCTAGTCAACCAACCCTCTCTGCTGGCGATACGAAGTTTCCTTTCGAAATGTACTTCTGCCACAGCCCCTTCCAGGGCCACCTTCAACCGAAATCGCTTGTCGATGGCGTCGAGCAATTCCTGGGATGTCAGGCCATATTTTAATTCGAGAGGGTGGGGCATGGGTTCATTCTAACCTTTGCCAAGGACTTTATCCAGACCGTTAATGAGCGCGATCGACTGCTGTGTCTGCACGCCGTTTTTGTTCGTCAGGATCTCTTCGTAACATTGGTGGGCATGGTCGTCCCACGTCCATGTATCGGTGAATGCCTGGGCCTGGGCGCGGTCTTCGGTGCCGATGTTGTTGTATATCTGGTTGTAGCCTGCGCCCGCGAATTGAACGGCGGATCGATATAGCAAAGATCAACAGTCTCGTCGCGGATAAACTTCCGCATCACATCAAGATTGTCGCCGTAAAAGAGTTTGTTCATGGGAAAAATGCCCCGGTTTGTATGGGAAATGTAGCATTAACTGCTCGGGATTATCAAGAACCGGTCACTATCGTTCCCGGTTCTGACAATGAGCCTTGTTCACGAGGCTTACTCGAAGAGCACATGGCCGCGTGCTTTAGTACCTGGGTAGGTTTGGCAGAAGATTTGGAGGGCGTTTCTGGCACATAAGACGTGTCGGTGTTGCGGTAGGCCCGCAACGGTACCGTCCCATTGTTGTCTCTGGGTTAAGCCGGGCATTAATAAGCCTGTTAAAACAGACTAAGGTATCAGGAGGCGATTCTACCACGCCGTAAACGACGTGGTTATTTGCCCTAACGGGTAACCCTCGGTGCCCGCGATCTGAAATACGCACCGATCAACAAAAGATAGATCCAGTTTGGGGTTTTAGAAGTTAGAGAAAAAGACCTCGATCAGATCGAGGCCTTTTCTGCTATTGCGGCGCAACAAGAGTCACTATGGCCGCGGCGTGGTCGCCGAGATAACGAGTTGCGAACCCACGCCGAGATATAGAGTATCCCCGCGTTGACTAATGATCGCTCCGGCCTGAGAAGCCGCCGTTCCCTGGTCGACCGGGACGCCGGAGATGGCTCCGATCAGTGCCCCTAGAATACCACCGACACCGCGTTGCGGTTGAGCGGTCGGTGTGGTCGCCGTCTGGTTTGAGACTTCGATAACCTCGCCGGTAGCACTCGTGACCGACAAGATATCTCCGGCGAACGCATATGTGACTCCGCTCGGCAACGTGATCGTGTCTAGAGCAATGAGTGCCCTTGTGCGGCCCGCGATTCGAGTTCTCGGGTCCTCGAGCAGCACACGCCCGCTAATGATCGCGCGTCTGAACTGGCCAAAAGACGTAACTTCCATACTTACGCGGTCCGTAGCCGGGGAGCCTGAGATCGCGGTCCGAAGCTCGGCATTCAGCCGGGTCCCGAAAGGTACGACGGCTGTACCGTCTGCCACAGGGGCAACTGTCGGATCGCCTGCGGCCGGACGGCCGAGGCCTGTAAATCGGGCCACGTTATCGATCTTGTCATAAACGCTCGTCACGCTAATGCCCTCGCTGCTTTCGTCCAGAAAGACGCGACGCGTTACCCGAAGCCGCCCGCCGGTGGTCGGTACGATCGTGAGGTAGAAATCATTCGATCGCTGGCCGAGATAGGTCACTATCAGACCGTCCTCATCGACCGTGGCCGTTGTAGTGACTGTGCGACCGCGTTCGTTGGTCTCCGAGCGGGCTGTTCCATCTGCCTGAAATGTCACCTTGGGCAGCAGGGAAGACGCCATACTTACGGTCCGGTTGTTCATCTCGATCGCAAGCATCTCGGGCGAACGCAGACGGCGTTCCAGGCTGAGCCTTGTATTTTCACGGTCCGCATTGTTTACTGAACCCAGGGCACGATTTATGGCCGGTGCGGTGTCCTCGCTCGCGGATGTATTAAGGCGATACGTGCCCGTGATGCGTGACGCGAAACCGCGAAGGTCAGTTCCCCCCGCGAACGGCCCGGTCGGCAGGTCCTGATTCCAATTCCAACTCTGTCGATAATACGTCGACAGGGTATTGAGGTCATTTTTCAGATCGCGCCATTGTCCCGACGCCTCTGATGTCGTCCTGCTCCGGGCCATGAACTGATCGACATAGGTCGCAGCCGTTAGCACATCTGTCACGTCGAGCAAGGTCGCGTCACGCCGGCCAAACTGTTGGCGGAGCCGTGTTGTAGCAGTCTCGAATCTCGAAAGATAAGTGAGCACTGAATCATCACGCCCCGCAGCCGTGTCGCTGTTCAGAGCGGCCTGAAGTTGGGATCGGAAAATTCCCGTCTTGAGGTCGATACGTGATAGCAGCGTGCTCATCTGCGAATCCGTCGCGGTATACAAAGAGCCGGACGAATACGGCGTCGGCGTTGGATATGGTGTCGCATACGGAGTCGGATACGGCGTAGGGACGGGCGTCGGGTTTGGGACGACAACACCGGTTGTCGTATTCCCCGGCAGCGACGGCACGAATTGTCTCCAGTTCCAACTGATGCGGTTATAGGTCGCGAGACTGACCATGTCGCGCTTTAAACCGCGCCACTGTGTGCTTGCGGAAGCACTTATCGGATTTTTCGCCATGAACTGATCGACACGAGTCGCGCTCACGAGTGCAGCCCGGACCTCGTCATTGACCTGATAACCCGACTCTAGAGACCCGCGGAGGCTGGCGATGTCCTCGTCGAGTTTCGACAAGGATTCGCTCAAACTGTCTGTTGTGGTGGCGCTAACCGTGCCGCGGCTCGCCACGCGACCTACTTCGGCGTTCAAATTCTCGATCTTTTTCTCCACCTTTGGAAGCAAAAGCTCCATCTGCCGGGCCGGGGAAGGCGGTGCCGGGCGTTTACGCTGCGCCTGCGTTAGTGATGTGGACCCCAATAAAACAAGGGCGATGATCAAGGTATATAACAGTTTAATTCGCATAATATGTTCCTCCTCAGGACGCTTTCATTGGGGTCTGGGGAAATGGGCTGTTGTTGAAGATCGCAGTAAAACCGGGGGAGGGACGCATTAACAGCCGTACCCGTAATAGCCACCAACTGTATTGAGTATAGGAAATGTTAACCGGGACGTATGTACGACACAGTACATACCGCGAAAGGCAAAAGAA
>JAYVDQ010000475.1:0-17663 GCA_043749325.1 Chloracidobacterium sp.
GCGCAAATGCCGCAGGCAATCTTCGCCGTATTCATCGTAGAGATGAATAACCACCTCGGTATCGGATTTTGTATAGAACTGATGCCCGCGTTTTTCGAGGTCATCGCGCAAGGACTGGTAATTGTAGATCTCGCCGTTAAAGACGATAGCTTTGGTCTTATCCTCGTTGTAGATCGGCTGTTGGCCGCTGGCGAGATCGATGATAGATAGCCGTCGCATGGCGAGGCCGACATTTTGCTTGAGGTAGAAGCCGTCTTCGTCCGGGCCGCGATGAACGATCGCGTGATTCATGCGCTCTAAGATAGAGCGATCAATGGCGCCGCCGTTCGCGTTTACAAAACCTGTAATTCCACACATTTGCTTTTATGAAAGCCTGGCCCGAAGCTGGCTCTCGACCCTTCGCTGGGCCGCGACGCGGAGCAGCATCTTGTTTTCCTGTCTTTCCTTATAAACCGTCCAGCCGACGCCGATCAAAATAAATAAAAACACCTGTATCTGGGTTCGCTGGCGGTAAGCTGTGCCGACATTCCCTAGAAAAATTGAATAGGCGATGGTCAGCATCATGCTGAAGATCAGGATGGGAAAGGCATTCCTCAGCCGGTATTTTATCGCGTAAACGAGGCCCATTATCAGCAGAGGCATCATTGCCCACCAAATCAGCACCTCCGGGATCGTGATAGCCTGCCGCAGATTGGACGCCTGCCACGGGAACGGTGCGAACATTAAATACGAAAACCCGATCGGCAGGGCGGCGAGTGCGCCCGATGCCGTTGAAACATCGATATCTTCGCCATAGCCCGAATCGGCGGCACGAGCGAGGTCGGCGCGGCTGCTCTGAATACGTTCAAGGTTCGCAAACCTGTCGATCTCGAGGTTTGCGTTTCGCCCGACACCGAAATATATGGCCGATACCGCGAACAGTACCAGCACGAACATCCGGCGCAGGATCGATTTGTTTGAGGTGTTTACGCCGATCATAAAGCTGCCGACGATCGCGACCACCACCATGTATAAAATATAGAACCGCAGCGAACTGATGCCGTAAAGAGAAAAGACCAAAATTGCTATCGCAATGTAATTCACCTTTTCCTGTAGCTGTAGGATCATGGTCATGATCAGAACGAGCAGAAATATGATCAGACCATCCTTTAGCAGTTGGCCCGACCAGATCACAAATGACGGAAATACGGCGATGGAAACGGCGGCAATTCTGGCAACCTTGAGATTGTTAAATACTTTATTAGCACAAAAAAAGACCATCGGTGCCGTTGCGGCCCCGACCACGGCGCAAAACGACTGCGCGGCAAAGACATTACGGCCGAGCACCGAGTAGATTATCCCCGTCAGGTAATACATTCCCCAACCGGCACCGCTTAGCGGATCGTCCAGGTCCACACCGAGGCCGCTGGCTGGCGGATGTCCCATCCAGATGTCGGCCAATGCCGACCCATAAATGTCATAGGCCCGCGCGTCCCCGCCGAAGAATTCGCGCAGACTGAAAACGTGAACAAAGATGCCGAACCCCATTCGCAGCGCCAGAGCAACGAGAAAAATGGTGGTGATAAATTCTTTCTCTTGTGTGTATTTTCGGAAAATCACCAGCGCGGCCGCCGACAATATAACTACGACCAAAACCGCTATCGCCCCGTCGGGAAACGGAACGGCGATAGACCCCATGGCGATCACGAGCACACACGCAAGCAGTAAAAATCTATGGAGCATCAGGGATCGACCTCCCTCAGCACAAGGTTATTTTCGAGCACGAGGGCGTCGAAATTTGCATTTCCAAACGTATTGATAGCGTCCTGGGGCGTACAGACGATCGGCTCCTGGACGTTAAAGGATGTGTTCAGCAGCATCGGAATGCCAGTTATCTTTTTGAATTCGTTAATCAGATTCCAATAACGCGGATTGACGTCTTTGTTGACCATCTGAGGCCTGGCGGTGCCGTCAACGTGGACGACGGCTGGAATTTTTGCCTTGTATTCATCGGCCACCTCGATCACCGTGATCATAAACGGATCGTGATGCTCCACGCCAAAAACCTCGGTCCCGTGCTCCTCGAGCATCGACGGTGCAAGCGGGCGGAACCATTCGCGAAGCTTAACTTTGTGGTTCAAAATCTCCCGCATGTCGGCGCGACGAGGATCCGCCAGAAAGCTGCGGGCACCGAGGGCACGCGGACCTAACTCCATCCGGCCGTTAAACCACCCGATGATCGCTCCGTTGGCGATCATCTTTGCCAGCTTTGGCAGCAGGATCTCGTCAGGCAGCGTTTCGTATTTTAGTCCGGCCTCATCCAATGCCGTTCGGCACTCTTCGTTCGAAAACCCCGGGCCCCAATAGGCATGGTTCATGACGAATTTACGCGGGTTTTTGAGCACCTGATTCCAAACGTACATCGCCGCGCCTAAGCTACAGCCCGCATCGCCGGCAGCCGGCTGGACATAGAAATTCTTGAACGGCGTCTCGTGAAAAATGCGTCCATTCATAACCGAATTGAACGCAACGCCGCCGGCCATGCACAGGTTTTCCTCGCCGGTCATTTCTTTTAAATGCTTGACGAGATGAATAGCGGTGGCTTCCAATGCTTTTTGGGCGCTGCAAGCTACATCCCAATGATGCTGGGTCAATTCTTCACCGGGAATACGAGGCGGACCCAGCTCGTTAATTATCCCATCGGGAAACTGGTAATGCTTAGCCAGATGGTGGTCGATTATCTTGATGTTGTATTTAAAACTGCCGTTGCCGTTGGTTGTCAAAACCTTTTCTCTGAAAAAATCGTAGTGTTTCGGCTCGCCGTATGCCGCCAACCCCATTACTTTCCACTCGTCTCCGGCGAACATGTCAAACCCGATGTAATTGGTCACTGCCGAATAAAATTGCCCCAGGCTGTGCGGCAATTTTATGCGTTTTAGGACCTCGATCTTGTTGCCGTTGCCGCGGCAAAACAGCGTTGTCGTGTCCTCACCCGTGCCGTCCCATGTCATGATCGCCGCCGAATCGAATGGTGAGACAAAAAACGCAGATGCGGCGTGCGTCTGGTGATGCTCGAGATAATGAAATTTGAAACCGCCTGGGCCGAAATGCTCGCGAAGCCGCTTCGGATGCCTGAACATTCCCAGATAGCTGTCGCTGACCTGCGCGATGCCGCGATCGGCACGCGCCTTGAACATATCGCTTGAAATAAAAGCCGACTTAACCGCCTGCATCGCCTTATGACGCAGTATCCACGGCTTCCAGTAATGCCCGACGTGCTCTATATCCTTAAGCTCGATCCCGGCCTGATCCAAACAGAATTGGATCGCCCTATATGGGAATCCGGCGTGGTGCTTGGCCCGCGAAAAGCGCTCCTCTTCAACGGCGGCAACAAGCTCGCCGTCCTTGATCAGCGACGCGGCGGAATCTCCCAATGTGGTTAAGCCGAGAATGTACATACGACTACTTTACTAGACTACGGCTGGCTAATTCGGCTGTTGCTTTTTCCACCTTATCTTCGGCTTCCTGTTGTCCAAGCCAATTCAACAATTCCGCAAGGCCGTCCTCGAGCGTGACTAACGGCTCGTAACCGAGCAGCTTTCTCGCTTTTGCAATGTCCGCAACACAATGACGAATGTCGCCCTCGCGGTAAAGGCCTACAATCTCGGGCTCGATGTCTTTGCCGAGGCCCTTCGCCAATAGGCCGGCGATCTGTTTGACCGTCGTTGCCCGCCCGGTACCGATATTCATTGACTCGTAATCGGCTTTGTCCGTCTCGAGAGCGAGCAGATTTGCCCGGACGATGTCGCTTACATTCACGAAATCGCGTGACTGTTCACCGTCCTCAAAGATCGTGGGGGCCTGATCGTTCATCAAACGCGAGGAAAAGATCGCGCAGATGCCGGTGTACGGATTCGACAACGCCTGCCGCGTGCCGTAAACGTTGAAATAACGAAAGGCGACCGTCGGTATCTTATAGGCCCGGCCGACAGCGAGGCAGTATTGTTCCTGGTCTTGTTTGCTGACGGCGTAAACCGATGTGGGATACAGCGGTTTTACTTCGGGCGTGCCGATCGTCTCAAGCAATGCTCCGCATGTTTCGCATTTGAATTCCCAATCGTGAGCGGCCAGTTGATCGCTCGATCTGAGAAATGGATAAACGACCTTATTGCATCCGCCGCACTGGTAGGCCCCCTCGCCGTAGATCGACATCGACGATGCAACAACCAATTTGCGAAACTGCCCCGGCCGTTTGACCATTTCTTCGAGCAAAACGGCGGTCCCGAGGTCATTTGTCTTAACGTAGCGGACGATCTCGTACATCGACTGGCCGACGCCGACCTCCGCCGCCTGATGATAAATAACATCAATGCCGTCGAGCGCGGCCGAAACCGCGGCGGCATCGCAAACGTCGCCGCGCATAAATTTGGCCGCCCTGTTTAAATGAGCAGGCGGTTCGGGGCCATGGACCTGCTCGACAAGCGAATCGAGGATCCGCACGCGATGGCCTTTTTCTATAAGAGCGTCAACAAGATGAGAGCCTATAAATCCGGCCCCGCCTGTAACTAAGATATTCAATTCTTCCATTCTAACTTTGCTTGGCAAGTTCGGCCGCCGAGCGAAAAACTTCCCATACACGCGGAGCGACCACCTTGGCCGAATATTCCCGCTCGACCGTTTCGCGTCCCGCCACGCCGATCTTACGCCTTAGCCCGGCGGAATGGATCAGCATCTTGATCTTTGCTATCCATTCGTCCTTGCCGCCGGCCAGGAAACCGTTCTCTCCGTCCTTAATGATTGTAGAATTTACACCAACCGGTGAGCAAATCGTAGGTATGCCGAGCGCCATGTACTGCAACGCCTTGAGGCCGCATTTGCCGCGGCTCCAGTTTTCGTCCGGCAGCGGCATCAGGCCAATGTCGATCTTTGCGAGGTCGCGAATCTCGGTGTCGGACCGCCACTGCATCGCTTCCGTTTCGACGCCGGTGATCTTATAGAACGGCGCTCCGATCACGCGTAGCAGAAATTTTTGGGACCGGGCCAATTCCTGCAAAACATCCCGGATCGTGTCCAGATGCTGGATCGTACTAAAGCTGCCGCTCCAACCGACGGTTACGGTCTCAGGGTCGCCCGGATCATCGCGAAGCTCATATTTATCGGTATCGATCGTTGTCGGGATGATCGTAACATTGTCATTGTGGCCCCGCGCATAATCGGCGAGATATTCATTACCGGCCATTACATGGGCCGACAACCGGCAGATCTCGGCGGTCTTTCCCGGAAATTTTAGGTAGCTGAGGTAGCCGTTCGACGGGCTTTTGTACGAGACAAAAACGGCGTCATCGAAATCAAAAACCACGGGAACACCCGATTTTGCGATCCTGCGCTCAAACCATGGCGGGCCGAGCAGGGCGGCTTCCCGAAAAATATAGACGAGGTCGTATTCACCGGCATTGGACAGCTCGGCGCGGCGGCGTTTCATGTTCCGGGTGACGGCGCCGACTTTCGACAAAACCTTACCGCCTTTATACAGGACAGAGCGCAGCTCGTCATTCTCAAACGGCGCATACATGATCTCGACGCCGTTTTCACGCAGGATCGGCTCCCACTGTTCTATTCGAAAACGCTGTCCGGGTGAGGTATCGTAAATGGAGGGAACTACTGCCAAAACTCGCATACGCAAAGTATGAGATATTATCAACTAACTACCGGCTTTGCAAAAGCCTTTCATACAGGCGGCGGTAACGGACGCCTCCGACCTGTTCGAGATCGAAACGCAGTTTTGCAATTTTTCGGCACCGCTCGGCAACATCGCCGAGGGCCTTGAGGCCCGCGATAGCCGCAATATAGCTTTCGTCGTCGAATGTGTCGATCAGCACGCCGACACCATCGCCGACGATCAGGCTATCGACATCGCCAACGCCCGAATTTGCGATGATCGGCAGTCCGGCTGCCAGATACTCGGCGTTTTTGGTCGGCGACGAAGCCTGTTTTGAATAGCAGTTTTTGATAAAGGATACTGCCGAGTCCGCAGCGTTCAGGTAAGCTGGAATTTCGGCGGGCGAAACCGTTCGAACCATAAAATCGTTTTCATTAAAGCCCAGCTCCACGATCCTTTTTGTGGCAAGGTCCGCCTGCCGCTGCGTCAGGATCATGACAAATATATTTGGGTCCGCATCTCGCGCCGCCGCAAAAAGATCGAACATCTCGTCGGTCAGATACCACCCGCCAAACGATCCGACATAGACCAAAACCTTTCGGCCTTCGACACCCAACTGCTGCCGCATCTCGCTGCGAGCGGGCTCGTCCGCAGCAGCAAATCGCTCGATATCGACACAGCACGGTATTACCTCCACCGGCCGGCCAAGCAAATCGGCGCCTGATTCCTCCGATCCCGGAAAGAGAATGTCCCGGGCCTTTTCGGTCAATACGACAAATCCGTCCGATTCCGTAAGGAGCCATTTCTCGACCCGCTTTGCCGCTCGATAGAGCCAGCCATTTTCAGGCCAAATACCGGCGTCAGTGTATTCCTCGGGGAAAAAACCGCGAATGTCGAAAAGCAGTTTTGGCTTTGTGCGGGAGAATTTCCGGGCCAACGCGCCCATCCAGGTCGGAATATGTACCCGGCCATGCAGAATGTCAAACTCTTCGCGTCCGAGCAGGCTCCATACAAAAAGGCTGCCGCGAAAAATATCGTAGGCCGTGGCGATCGCCGACGGGTGTTTGTGATAACCCAGGCAGTGCCAGTCGATCCCGATTGCCGCAAGCTGTGTTTTTTCGCCCGCGATCTCAGCCGCCGACCACGTTTTTCGGAACTCCGGCTCAAACGTCAGCAAACTGACCCGCACCCCATCCTTGATCAGCTCCCGCAGATACGGAATGACCTGCGTCTGCACAAGCGGCTCGCGCACCCCGAAATAACAAATGTAGAGCGTTTTGGCGGGCATTATTTAGATTGCAGGCGGCGCAATGGAAACTGAAGAAAATATCCAAGATTTGTAGGCTTGTTCACTATGCTCTTAAACGAGTGACGGGCAAAATCCACGTATTTTCCGCTGCGAAAATATGAACCCGCGAGTATTTTGTGCAGATTTCCATAGCATTTGCGCCGATCCGCTGTGCCGCCATTGGCAAATGCTTTTTCAAATCCGATCATCATATCGTGCTCCATCGCGGCGATATTTCCATGCATATTTGAAGAATGGATGCGGTACTTTAACAAAATTTCCGACACAAACCCGACGCTGTAACGGCTACAGATCTGATAAAACATATCCCAATCGGCCGATGTCGAAAGCTGCGTGTCAAAACCGCCGACCTCTTCAAACACGCGCCTTGGCACCATCAGCCCGCTGCCGCCGCCGAGGATCACGGGCCGTTCGAACCGCAGAAGAGCTTCCGACACCCAGCCATCCATTCCATTTGTCCGCTCGAACAGCGATTTCCCCGAGCCATCGATCTCGACGACACCCACGTGAACAAGACCGATCTCGGCGTCCGCTTGAAACATTTTCATCTGACTCTCGATCTTTGCCGGAAGCCAGGCATCATCAGCGTCGAGAAATGCGATAAATTCGCCGCGGCTCCGGCTGACACCGTTATTTCGGGCGGTCGAAACGCCGCAGTTTGTCTGAAAGATCGCGACGATCCTGTCGTCGTAGCTATCCAAAACCTCCGGCGAACCGTCCGTCGAGCCATCGTCAACAACAACTATCTCAATTTGCTCGTAGGTTTGCGCGAGGACGCTGTCGATCGCCTCGCGGAGGTATTGCGAGTAGTTATAGTTGGGAATGATTACGCTTACCAGCGGGTCAGTCATCAATTTGTTACGCCATAGCGCATTCGGCGACCGCGAGCACCGCACCGCCTGATTTCCTATTTTCGAGGACGATCCAACCGTTCCGCTCGAGTTGGGCGTTAAGGATCGCCTGTGTGTATTCGCGAACGTGATCTCCGTCCGAATAAAACGAGCAATTTTCGGCGAGCCGGACAATATTAAGCGGGTCGCTTTCAAAATCGGGTACCTCGACAATCAATCTATTGGCCACAGATCTCAGCTCCTTTAACATCGTGTCCGCATCATCAATATGCTCGATCACATGCGTCATTACCGCCAGGTCGAATTGCCGTCCGTCGAGATCGCGTGTCACGTCGCCGTTTATGTATTCGACGTTCGCGGCCTCTGTTCGGAGGCGGGCGGCTGCGATCAACTCCTCAGAATAATCAATACCCACAACCGAACTTGCGTATTTTGCCGCGATCTCGCACCAACGTCCGAGTCCGCATCCGATGTCGATCACCGTGTCCTCCGGCGATATCCATTTCTGAAGATAATCCTCGGAAAGTGCCTTACTTTGATTGTGAAAGTCGTCGCTATAAATCTCGCCGCTTCGCTCGAAGGCAAAGCGCCAAAACAGCCATGAGCCGTTCATGAAAAGCCGCAGCATCCTCCGCCGGCCAAAGATGGCGTCGCCGGCACGGCCCAATCGATATCCGAGCGAAACAAGAATCGACCTCTCTTTGTTACGCGGCATCGAGAGCGATTGCTCGTCCGGCTCTTTGATCTCCATCTTTTGCACGTTTTCCATCACAGTTCTTTCTTCCCGCAAACGGCCACCAATACCGGAGCATGATCAACCGTTTCTGTCGAAAAAACATAATCATCCTCGGTCGGATAAAACGGCTTTCGCCAGATCGCTTCGCTCAACTGCTCGCGAATGCGAAATGGGATCTTGTTCATCACTTTCCAGCCAAACAGCCGCAACTGTGTTCCATTATCCCTTGGCAAACGCTTTTGAGCATCATGGAACGGCGGGATCTTGATCCGGCCATCCAGCGTCTGTCCCTGAAAACTCTCTATCTTGAAATATCTCTCAAGCTCCTCCCTCAACTCCGATGGCGTGTATTCAAAGACATGGAACGGGTTCGAAGGCTTGCCATTTACAGGCATCGTGTAATTCGCGTTGGGCGTGGACAAGATCAGTTTGCCGTCAGGCCGTAAAACGCGGTGCAATTCGGCCAGGAATCGCGTCCGCTCATGTAGATGCTCCAACGTCTCGAACGAGGTGATCGCGTCAAAGGCCCCGTTCGCGAACGGCAGCCCTAACCCGTTGCCAAGAAGTACCGTGGCTTTATCATCGCATTCGACCAATGCCTCCAGTGCGGCCTGAGGGTCAACATCCACGCCGGTCACATGTCGCGCGGCAGCCTTTAAGATCGCCATGCCATATCCGGTTCCGCAGGCAATGTCTAAAACCGACGTGTCCTCAACGAACGGCAAGGCAAATCTGTAACGCGCGGCATGCTCACCCCAATAGGGTGAAAGCCGGCCCGCGTCAAACACATTCGCGCCCTGAAATCGCTCAGAAATCGCCATTTATTTTTGATCCAGCCAGCTTTCGTACAAGGCCATGTGTCTCTCGACCATCTGCTGGGCCGTAAATCGCTCGCGTACGCCACGGGCCCCGGCGGCGGCGATCGAGCTTTTCAGCGATTGGTTACAGTATGTTTTGACGATTTCCCTAGCGATTTGGCCGGAATCATTTGGCTCGACCAAAATTCCATTTTCACCGCTCACGATGACCTCGCTCGCTCCGCCGACATCGGTCGCGATAACGGGAAGCCCCACGCCCATCGCCTCGATCAGCACCTGGCTAAATGCCTCGGAAAGGGACGGCTGGACAAAAAGGTCCATCGCGTTCAAACATGCCGAAACGTCGCTTCGCCAACCGGCAAAAACGATTCTTTCGACCGGAAACTCCGCGGCAGCCATTTCAACCTCCGGCAGCATCCCGCGACCGACAAAAAATAGCCTTGCATTGGGAATTTCGGACGAAATTTTTGCAAACGCCTCGATAAGCTGAAGATGCCCTTTGCCGGGAGCGAAATTCCCAACATAGCCGATGACAAAATCGTCCGGTTCAAACCCGAATTCACGGCGCACGCGGGATCTATCCTCGGCATTTGGCGACAGTTTTTCAAAGTCAAAGCCTAGATATACGACTTCGATGTCATCACGTCTTATCCCATCGACCTCCCGCATATAGGTTTTTGCCGCTTCGGAAACCGTCAGGACGTGATCTGGCTTTTCCGCCATCCATTTATCGGCGGCTATATGTATCCGCGAGCCCAACATGCGCACGACCGCGGCATGATGCCGCATCAAGACAAAGATCGTTTTCTTACGCAGGCGTTTTGCAAATACGCCGATAAGGCCCGAATAAAACAGGTGCGTGTGCAGGATGTCGATCTGCCGGTCTTTCAACAGGCGTGCGAGCCGCCAGGCAGCCAGCGGATAACTCAGCTTGCCACGTGCGCCAAGCGAAAAATAGCCGACGCCCCGCATCCCCGCAAGCCACTTTGGCGGCGTCCCCGGCCCAAGCTCGACGAGCGTGACTTGCACGCCGTTTTCAACCAGGCCGGTTGTAATATTCCTAAAATAATCGCCTCCGACCGAAGTGTCGCAAAGGTGGCAGACATGCATACTCACCAAGGTATCAGATTAACGTCAAAAAGGTCTTCTCTACAGCAAAACCATTCTTTTTCGGCCGGTTTGCCGTCAAAAATGACGCGCTGCTTGTATTCCGCTAGGATTCGCCAAATATCGTCTAGCGACTGGCTATTCTGCACAATAAATTGCGGGTGAAGCCCAAGCCTCGCGACCGGTCTGTGGTCTAGAAATGTCTCGCGAGCACCGGTCAAAACATCCATCTCGGCACCCTCGACGTCAATCTTGAGACAGTCAACTTTGAGGCCCCGCTCTTTAACAAATTCGTCGACGCTGATCAGCGTGATCGGAATTTCTGTCTTGCTCCGCGCGGTTTTTACGAGCGAATTCGCGTTAGATATCGTGTCGCCGGTGTCGAAAAAGACAGTTTCACCGCGTTTTGACGAAACGGCTTCGCCACGAACCTCAACTATTTCAGAGCATTGATTTAGATCCACAACCTGCTGCAAAACGCCGCGCGTAAATGGCGTAGGTTCAAAGCTAAATACTTTCCCGCCAGAACCGACGAGTTTGGCGGTTACCACTGCGAAAAGCCCGATATGCCCGCCAATGTCGAGCAGGGTATTCCCCGCTTTTAGATTTTCGTGAAAAAACCGGAATGTCTCAGGCTCATAGTCACCCTCATAATAGCGGCTCCAACGGGCCGGAAAACGGATCGTATCGCCGCTTATCCGTCTCTTAACGCCGGCGCCGAGATTAACCGCGTCCAGTGTCTTATACGCGAGATCCTTAATGAGACTCATTTGCGGCCCTCCGAAATCCCGAAACAAACAAAATGAATTTTTTAGATCTTACTTCCCTCTGGATTGTAAACAGGGCCCCATATAGTGCCATGTTGGGGGGCGATAAGCTCGTCCACGAGTTCGCTTTGCTTTTCTATGACAAATATATAGGGATATTGATGAACAGAATGAATTTGCTGCTGAAATGGCGTAGCTTTAGAGTTAATATGATCGAGCGAAGTAGAAGAATTGATGGTGTTCAATTCGTTTTGTATTCCATTAATATAGGCCGTGAGCTTCATTCTACTTCCAGATACGTCCTCACAGAAATAAACCCCCCCAGGACTAATGTGCGGTAAGATTTCTTCCAAAGTAGCGATCTGCTGTTCCGCCAAATGACCACCGTCGTCTATTAAAATATCGACCCGTGGGACTTTTTTCTTGAATTCCTTCCAAAAATCTCTGCTTTCTTGATCGCCAATAAATATTTTTACACTCTCGCTTTCATAGACCCGGCACGCTTCGTGAATGTCAACGCCATAGACTTTGCATTTATCTCCAAAGTAGCTCTGCCACATTTTCAGGCTGCCGCCGCTCCATACGCCGACCTCTACAACATGCACTTCTTTCCCGACAAATTTGCTGAAATGCCGGTCATAGGCGTCGAAATAGTGATAAAACTTGAAGAGGCCGTGCCCTTCCGTATTGGCGTCAAAGTAGGTTTTTAGACGATTTTCTTTAACATCATCAACCGTATCCGCGAGGAGGCCGTCGCCTTTCTGATAGTTCCACGAGTTAGCATAGTCCGTTCCGCGCTTTGCATACATAGCATTCTCGAGGCCAAATGCGACATCTCTCAAATGGGAAATCGTCCAAAAAAATACTTTAAAAAATCTCGTTACTAGATTCATATACAAAACAGATCAAGCGATGTTACGCGAAGTCTCAGGCCGAATTAGCCGTCTTATAATATCAACCCCTTCACCGACCGACCGCCACTTAAACGCGATAACGAGGATGAACAACACCGTGGCGACGATGATCGCCATCAATGCGTTGTTCGTCAACGAAAAAACTAGCGTACCACAGAGATTTGGCAAAATTGAAAGGTACACCCAGGAGATCGGCATTTTTACTTTTATCCGCAACAGGACGGCAAAACCGACACTGCACACCAAGTATGCGGCAACGGTCGCCCATGCGCATCCAGCCATTCCAAATCGTGGTATTAGCAGATAATTGAGGACTATATTTACAATTGCGGACAAAGTGGTTGTAATCGCCGCAATGTATGTCACCGAACGAGCATGAGTCAGAGCCGCATACCCGCATAGAATCGGAATCGCCATTACGGACGAGGTCAGCAAAATCCAAAATGGGGTCGAGGCCTCCGAAAACTCGGGTCGGAAAACTAGCGGAATCAAAAAATAACCTCCAATTGCCGCTAAAGTGCATATTGCCCCCCAAGCCAAAGTTATGTTGGGCAACGCGCTCGTAAAATACCGGTTTACTTTCGTGCTCGCCTTTTCGTTATCCAGAGTTACAAAGAATGGGGTCAGCAAGGCATTGACCAGGGTTGGAATCTGCAATGCTAGACCGTTCATTTGCGTAGCGACCGAGTAGATACCCAGATCGCGTACGGAGAGAAACTTCGTTACAAAAATAGCGTCAACGTAACTGCCCGAAAAATATCCGACTAATGACATAGGCAGCAGCGGAAGGGAGTACGTAAGTATCTTACGGACAAAAACGCGATCCATGCCAAACCGGGCGAAGATGTACTTTCTCAACTGGTAAAGCCCGAGAAGGATCATCATGGCGGGTGCCGCAATATAAAAGACAATCGCCCAAAACTGGGTCAGAATCGCGGCGGCCGTCAGAGCAAAAATGCCGACAAAAATCACTAGACGTTCGACCATCATCAGAAAACCCTGAGCACGGGGCAGTTTAGCAGCCTGCAAGCTCATCTGAACGTGGATCCAGATGACGGTCACTGCAAAATGCACCATGACGAGCCAAAAGCTCCCGGAAGCGAGCTTTAACCAATCGGCCAGGGGCTGGAACCACAGGGGTGAAAGGGCTGCAGCAACTATAAGGTTCGCCGTCAGAACGATTGATCTAATCCAAAACGTCCGTGCAATTTTTCCGGTTTCAATAAATTCATCTACGCCAAAACGGACAACAGCGGCGCTTGTCCAATTTACAAGAACCTGAGCGACCTGCGATGCCGCAATAACCGCGACGATTGCACCATACCCTTCGGTGCCGAGATGCCGCGTGATCAGCCAAACCGCTCCGAACGAAAAAGCGGCGCTCGCGACCTGAAATAAGATGAGCCAACCGTAATTTTTGGGCGCGTTTCGGATGTCCCAACCGGATCCTTGGCGCTCGGAAACGGCTGCGGCCTGTTCACCGACAGCCGTTTCGATATCTATGGGGTCTGGAGTCACGGTCAAAGTGTATTAGACCAATTACGAATTTCAAATTACGAATTTCAAATGACTGACGCGATTTCTTCCAACTCGTAATTCGTAATTGATGATTCGTAATTGCTTAGTGATCGTGTTTAGCACCTTCAGGTATGTTGCCGTGGTAGATCTCGCTGCCGGTCGCTACAAACTCCTTTGCTTTCTCGCTCATACCGACCGCTAACGCCTTTTCGGCCTCGATATTTTGCTCCTTGGCGTACTCGCGAACGTCCTGCGTGATCTTCATCGAGCAGAAATGCGGGCCGCACATCGAACAGAAATGGGCGAGTTTGGCACCCTCGGCGGGTAGCGTTTCGTCGTGAAACTCTTTTGCCTTTTCGGGATCGAGGCCGAGGTTGAATTGGTCCTCCCAACGAAACTCAAAGCGCGCTTTCGACAGCGCGTTGTCGCGGTACTGCGCACCGGGATGGCCTTTCGCAAGATCGGCGGCGTGCGCCGCAAGCTTGTACGTGATAACGCCTTCCTTTACGTCTTGTTTGTTTGGCAATCCCAAATGCTCTTTTGGCGTGACGTAACAAAGCATCGCTGTGCCGAACCACCCGATCATTGCCGCTCCGATACCGGACGTAATGTGATCGTAGCCGGGAGCAATATCGGTCGTCAGCGGCCCGAGCGTGTAAAATGGCGCCTCGCCGCAGATCTCGAGCTGCTTGTCCATGTTCTCTTTGATCAGGTGCATAGGCACGTGACCCGGCCCCTCGATCATCGTTTGGCAATCCATCTCCCAGGCTATCTTGGTAAGCTCGCCCAGCGTATCGAGCTCGGCAAACTGAGCCTCGTCGTTCGCATCCGCAATCGAGCCAGGCCGCAGGCCGTCGCCAAGCGAAAACGCCACGTCATAGTTGCGCATAATCTCGCAGATCTCGGGAAATTGTGTATAAAGAAAACTTTCCTCGTGATGAGCGAGGCACCACTTGGCCATGATCGAGCCGCCGCGGCTAACAATTCCGGTCGTGCGTTTGGCCGTCATGGGAATATACGGCAATCGGACGCCTGCGTGGATCGTGAAATAATCGACGCCCTGTTCGGCCTGTTCGATCAGCGTGTCGCGGTAAATTTCCCACGTCAGGTCCTCGGCCTTGCCGTTCACTTTTTCGAGTGCCTGATAGATCGGCACCGTTCCGATCGGCACGGGGGAGTTTCGTAATATCCATTCACGCGTTGCGTGAATATTCTTACCCGTCGAGAGGTCCATCACGGTGTCGGCTCCCCACAGGGTGGACCAACGCATCTTCTCGACCTCTTCCTCGATGCTTGAGGCAATTGCCGAATTACCAATATTTGCGTTGATCTTGACGAGAAAATTGCGGCCGATCACCATCGGTTCGCTTTCAGGATGATTGATGTTGTTAGGGATGATCGCCCGCCCGCGAGCGACCTCGTCACGGACAAATTCCGGCGTCACAAACTCAGGTATCGACGCATCGAAAGAGTCGCCTTTGTGTTGGTGATTCAACGAACTCCGGTCGCTGCGTTCCGACAGAGCAAGATGGTCGAACGCCGTCTGGCGGCCGAGATTCTCACGGATCGCAACGTATTCCATTTCCGGAGTGATAATGCCTTTGCGGGCGTAATGCATCTGGGTAACACATGCGCCGTCTTTCGCTCGAAGCGGTGCCCGGCGAAGGCCTGGAAATTCTTCGAGCTTTCCAACGTTTAGAGCACCATCTACAGATGGCTTCGCTTTAGCGAACTCTTCTGCTCCCTTAGTCAAATAACCATTGTCCTGCGGCAATATCTCGCGGCCCACGTATTCCTCGACATCGCCGCGCCCGACGATCCAGTCACGTCGGAGTGCCGGCAAGCCTTCGCGAACATCACATTTCGCCGCCGGATCGGTCCACACGCCGCTCGTGTCGTAGACGCGTACTGGCGAATTTTCCTGCAATGTACCATCAAAATCTTTTGACGGTGATAATGCTATCTCTCGAAAAGGTACGCGTAGATTGTGTTTGTTTTGGTTGACGGTATTGCCGTTGGTCTCAACGTAAGTCTTACGCGAGCTAGGCAATTTCACTTCGTCGCTGGTTTTTTCTTGTGTTTCACTCATTGTTTTTCTTCCTCCGGCGGCATTATCCGCGTCAGGTTTTTAGGGTAATGCCCACCTCGTGAACAACTCTCAGCACATTCGCTCCCCTGAAAACTTCCTTTGTTGATTCTACCCAAATATGTCGATTTTGCACATATCACCTTGATACCTGTGGGTCACGAACCAGCACCCAGGTAGTCATACATCGAATATTTTCAACATTCGTGGTTTTGATCGGTTCGAGAAAACGGCCGCCTACGCTTGCGGTTGCGTCTTTCAGGATTTGTTCGTCGACGATAAAACGCTCGGTTCCGTCCGGCATCATATACCGGCCGTTCAAGGTGGGAACGAGCAGCTTCTCGATACCGATCGACGACGCGAGACGCGCGAAAAACATTCCGCCGGGTTTGAGCACACGCCACAATTCGGCGAGCCACCGGTCGAACTGAGTCCGATCTTCAGCAAAATGTAATACGGCGTTACAGATCACCAGATCGAAACTCTCGTCCGAAAAC
Organism: Chloracidobacterium sp.; assembly: GCA_043749325.1. Taxonomy (GTDB): domain Bacteria; phylum Acidobacteriota; class Blastocatellia; order Pyrinomonadales; family Pyrinomonadaceae; genus OLB17. The sequence continues at coordinate 16,242 of JAYVDQ010000475.1, forward strand.
GGTATTGAGTCGAGCGTCGCTGTCCTAAAATTCTCAGGCGAAAGTTCTGGCGCGATCTGTTTCGCAAGATCTTGGATCGCTCTTACAGATCCCTCGTCAAGATCGATCGCTGATACCTCGAAGCCGTTTCGCATAAACCAGACGATATTTCGCCCGCCGCCGCAACCCGCGTCGAGGATCTTCATCCCAGGTGTAAATTGGCCTTTTTGGATCTGGTCGAATAGATAGATATCTATGTCGCCGAACGTTTCGCGGATGGTGATCATAATTTCCAATAGGGTTACAGTAATGGAGTGATGATTATGACAGATGAATGCAGGTAATGTTACTTATCCTCGGAGATTCGAACACTTTGTTATTGTGTCTTATATTGATTTCATGGACCATTGGTCAAATGCGAGATTTCTTATTTCCGCATCGGATTTTTTTGGCTGACAACCTTTACCTGTCCAAGATATACTAAACCAGGAGAGTGTCTAACATTCTTTAACAAATCAAGGGGCAGACAACAGATATGAAGAATTCGGTTTTGGGGATAATCGCCATTTTTTGTGCTCAGCTTGCATTCATTGGCTACAGTTATCTTGGCCAGCCCATAGATACCGCATCGGTTTCCCCGGTCGGGACCTTTACTCAGCTCTCAGCAGTTTTCGAACGGGAGCCTGACAGTGTCGTCGGAGTAAGATCGCGCGGCCACGCGACTATTCCTGTTAGCCGAAAGGCTGTCACCGCACCGACTTTCATAACCGCCAAAAAAACGATAAAACTGCCATCGAGAAACGCTATCGACCGAACCAACGGATTAGTCGCACTCCAAAGGCCGATCGTTATCACATACAGAACAGAGTATCCCTCCACCTCCGCGGCAAGCCGCGAATCGGATGACCGCGGCTACACGGCAAGCGCAAAGCCGTATGACGAGAAGAAATCCCTTGTGTCGAAGGCCCTGCCGGTGTTGAAAAAACCGTATGATTGGCTAAAGGCGATCGGTTCAAAGTTCAGGTAAAAGCACCGCAAGGTTGGGCCTCGGTGCGGTTGACCGGAAACAAAAACGCATTTATCGTCGTCTAATAGAAATGACGATGCTTCAAAATCTCGCTTTTCTCCTCGCAATCCTGACGTTCGGTTGTGCGAACGCCCTGCCGGGATCTGAAGATAAGGTGATCTCGACCGCAAGCGGCGATGTAAAGTTTCGCGTCGAAACGGTCGCCTCCCGACTGGAAATTCCGTGGGGTTTTGCATGGCTGCCAAACAAGGACCTGCTGTTTACCGAACGGCCCGGGCGCGTTCGGATCATCGAAGGGGGTAAGCTGAGTGTCGAACCCGTGTTCACGGTGCCGGATGTCGAGCCCACGGGCGAGAGCGGCCTGATGGACATCTCCCTGCATCCTGACTTTGAAAAAAACGGCTTTGTTTACCTCG
>JAYVDQ010000476.1:0-2138 GCA_043749325.1 Chloracidobacterium sp.
CAGCCATCTCGACATTCGCGGCGACCATAAAATTTTCGATCAGCTTACGAGCGGCGTTTGGCACGACCGATTTAATGCCTTTGATCTGACCGTCCTCGACTACGGTTGTGGATTCGATCGATTCAAAATCAAGCGCGCCTTTTACCGTCCTATATTTTTGCAGCCTGACAGCGGCCTGCCGTTGAAGTTCGATCTGATCTTTCAGCATTGCTGTATTCGCGATCTTGGCGGGGATCTCGCCTTTTCCGTCGAGCCATGCACCTACGTCGTCATAGGCGAGTTTGGCGTAATTGTGTACCAAAGCCCTGTAAAACGTACTCTCCGGCACGTCACCATTTTCCTTGATCGTCATATCAGCGACCACAGCAAGGCGATCAACGCCCTCGTTCAGTGAAGTAAGATCTGTCGAAAGCTCCTCGGGCATCATCGGGAATATTTTGCTCTCGGTATAAACCGTCACCGTATTTTGCGCCGCGTGTTTATCGATCGGGGAATCCTTTGAGACCGACGCGTCCACTTCGGCGATCCCGACCAGCACGCGAATATCACCATTTGGCAAAGCCTCGGCAAACTCAATCTGATCGAGGTCTCGCGAACTCGTATTGTCTATCGACGACCAGAGCAGATTACGCATATCCCGTACGGATGCATCCGCCGCGACCGCGGGCCGCGACTGCAGGCTTTTCACCTGGTCCCAAACCTCGGGCGAAAACTCGGGTTCAAAACCGTTATCGATCATCGCCTGATGCGCTCGTTCACTTAAATGTCCGTCAGGGCCGTCGTAATGCATAATGAATGTTTTTACTGAAAATTACCTGAGATAGTCTTCAAGCTGTGTTGAGACGTCCGTCTTTTCGTCGCGGTATTTGACGATGATCGGAGCGTAGATCGAAAGGCCGTTGTCTTTGCCAAAACCTTTCGTGACGGCGCGGGCGCCCTGGACGACAACCGCACCGGCTGGAATTTCGAGCGGTTTATCGCCGTCCGATTTAATGATTCTCTCATTAGGCAGATCAAATACCGGCGTCGAACGCGTCAGAATCACGCCCGACGCCAGCACCGCACCCTCGCGAACGATCGTACCCTCATAAACTCCCGTATTGCCGCCTACCAATACATCGTCTTCAATAATGACCGGAACCGCTCCAACCGGCTCCAAAACGCCGCCGATCTGCGCGGCAGCCGACAGATGCACGCGTTTTCCAATCTGGGCGCATGAGCCGACCAGAGCATGAGAATCGATCATCGTGCCCTCGTCGATGTAGGCTCCGACGTTCACAAAACACGGCGGCATAAGCACAATGTTTTCAGCAACATACGCCCCGTCGCGGATCGTCGAGCCACCGGGGACGATGCGTATCTTGTCCTCAACCGTCATCGGCCGCAGCAGAAATGTGTCCTTGTCAAAAAATCGAAAGGTCTCGGTCGGCTGCGACATCTCGACCATCCTGCCCATACGAAACCCGAGCAAAATGCCCTGCTTCACCCACGCATTTGCGTGCCAATCACCGTTTGCGTCCTTTTCCGCCGAGCGGATCGACCCACGCCGCAATGCGGTTTTGAATTGTTCGAAAACGATACGATCGTCGGCAGTAAACTCCGACTTATTCAACAATTCTTCTATCTGCTCTCTTAATTCCATTACTTCTCTGCTCTCGTCCGCTCCATCGCGACAGACGAATCCACAAAACCCATCTTCTTCCAAAACTCGCCGCTGCCGTGACCGGCCCGCAAAACCCATGTGATCGCCGGATCGTCGCCCATCAATCGCTTCACCATATCCCGGCCGACGCCTTGCCCTCGTTTATCCGGTGCGACGACAACCGTGCCGATATACCCATTCGACGCGTCATCGCAAAGGGCACGGGCAAAACCGACTATGCGTTCGCCCTCAACCGCGACGACCGTACGGTCGGCATTTTCCATCATTTTGCGAAACCGTTCCGGTTCGGCAACCCGCTTTTCCCAGCCGTTTTCGGCGAGAAAATGCCTCACTGCGTCAAAATCCGTATTTTGTGCAGGCCGGTATTCCATCCTACAGACCGAGTTCCTTGATCACCGCTTTTAGTTTAGTTCGCGTTTCAGCCGTTACCGGCACGAGCGGCAGCCGCAGATTCTCCTCGCACAACCCCATTTCC
>JAYVDQ010000477.1:0-6127 GCA_043749325.1 Chloracidobacterium sp.
TTCATATCCGCGTATCTTTCAGATCAGAGAACGGCTCCATACATTGGCCAATCGATCGTCGCGATAGCCGAAAAATTTTCGCCCTCGTCCGTTGACCAAATAAAAAAAGCGAACGGCCGCATGTTCCCTCAGAACCTGCCGTCTGATCTCGATACGGCCTACCAAAAGCTGATGGAGGCGGGCACGCCCGCGGAACAGATGCTGGCTGCGGCAAGCAAATTTCCGCTCGATACCCCGCGTCAGATCTATCAATCTGCGTCGAATAAACTAATGGGCCGGGGAGACGCTCAGGCTGCAAGGGCTGTTTTGTCCGAGAATTTTACCGACGAGGCCCGCGACCAAATGCTCAGTAATTTTGATGTGCAAAGCACTTACAATCTCATCAATCAGGGAAAATTTACCGAGGCCGAACAGGTTATTGACGGATTGCCCGACGAGCAGCGTGTACCGGCGCTCGTAAATCTCGCCAATGCGGTTTTCGGACGCGACCCGATGGAAAATAAAACGTACGCCGGGGCCTTGCTCGTCAAGGCAAGCCAGTTAACCACAGAAAAACCGGGAAACGCCGCCGAGATGAACATGCTGACCCAGGTGATTACCGGCTACAGCAACATCGATCCCGCCGAGGCGATCAGGATCTTCGAAGGGCTCGTCCCAAAAATAAATGAGCTGACCGACGCGGCCGCGATCATAAATGGCTTTCAAAATGGCTCAAATGTTCGCGAAGGCGAATTCATCATGTCGCAGGGAGACCCCTTTTATTCATATGGTGCGAACCCGTCGATAATAGGCCCGCTTGCCAGATTCGATTTCGACCGGACGATGAGGCTGATCGACAGTCTCACCCGACAGGAAATGCGCATCTCGCTTAGGCTCCAACTGGCTGCCAACGGCAATAGCAGTATGATCGTTTCACTCCCATTCGGGGCCGAAGTTTCAGCAACGTCATGATAATGTCCAGAGGCCGGGGTCAATAGCTAACATGCCCTGTCAGAACCGGGCGCGGTAGCGACTGGGTTTCGAGTTTATCCCATCGTCCACCGGCGACAGAAGCAATCAATTGAGAACAGCTTTCAATGCCTGTCCGGTGTAAGATTTTTTGACCCGGACAATCTCTTCGGGCGTGCCGGTCGCGACGACCTTGCCGCCGCCGGAGCCGCCTTCGGGGCCGAGGTCGATGACGTAGTCGGCTGATTTTATTACGTCGAGGTTGTGTTCGATGACGATGACGGTATTGCCGGTGTCGACGAGGCGTTGCAATACTTCTAACAACTTATGGACATCGGCGAAATGCAGTCCCGTAGTCGGTTCGTCGAGAATGTAGATCGTCTTCCCCGTCGCTCGTTTTGAGAGTTCCTTGGCGAGCTTGATGCGTTGCGCCTCGCCTCCCGAAAGGGTTGTCGAGGATTGGCCGATCTTGATATAGCCGAGGCCTACGTCGAGCAGCGTTTCGAGCTTTTGCTTGATCGCCGGGATATTTTCGAGCAGCGGCAGGGCGTCCTCGATCGTCGTGTCGAGCAAATCGGCGATCGACAAGCCCTTAAATTTGACCGCCCGCGTTTCGCGATTGTACCGGTGGCCTCGGCACACGTCACAGGTCACGTAAACGTCGGGCAGAAAATTCATCTCGATCCGCTTCATGCCGTCCCCCTCGCAGGCCTCGCAGCGGCCGCCTTTGACGTTGAACGAGAATCGTCCGGCTTTGTAACCTCGAGTTCGCGATTCGGGCAGCATGGCATATAGCTCCCGGATCGGCGTGAAAAGACCGGTAAATGTCGCCGGATTTGAACGGGGCGTGCGGCCAATAGGTTTTTGATCGATCTCGATGATCTTATCAACGAGTTCGAGCCCCTCGACACGGTCGTGTTCGAGCGGTTCGACCGCCGATTTGTAAACGTGCTTGTACAGCGCCGGATACAGGATCTCTTCGACCAGCGTCGATTTGCCCGAGCCCGAAACGCCTGTCACGACGGTGAAAAGCCCGAGCGGAAACTCTACATCGATGTTTTTCAGATTGTACGCGCGGGCACCTTTGACCTTGATGCGATGGCTGTTAGGCAGACGGCGAACTTCTGGCACTTCAATGCTGAGTTCCCCGCTCATGTACCGGCCCGTGAGTGATTCTTTGCTCGCCCGTATATCTGCGGGCGTCCCGGTGGCGATCACCTCGCCTCCGTGCGTACCCGCGAGCGGGCCGAGATCGACGACGAAGTCCGCATTTTCGATGGTCTCTTCGTCATGCTCGACGACAAGGACGGTATTTCCGAGATCGCGAAGAGCATGCAGAGTGTCGAGCAATCGCCTGTTATCGCGGGGATGCAGCCCGATGCTCGGCTCGTCGAGGACATAAAGCACACCGCGAAGCTGCGAACCGATCTGCGTCGCGAGCCTAATACGCTGGCCCTCACCACCGGAAAGCGTGGCTGATGGACGCCCCAAGGTAAGATAGCCGAGACCGACCGCGTCGAGAAAATCGATCCGGTTGCGGATCTCCTTGAGCACGAGACCGGCAATCTTCGCGTCGCGCGTGCTTAGGTTAATTGCCTGAAACTTCTTTACGGATTCGGAGATCGGCAGCTCTGTATAATCCGCAATGCCCAGGCCGTTAACCCTTACCGCGAGGCTTTCAGCTTGCAGACGATGGCCTTCGCAGACCGGACATGGGATCGGGGCGATCAGCTCTTCGAGGGCTGCTCGTATTTTTTCGGAGGGCGGATTTTCGATCCGCTCGCGCATCGCACGCAGGGCTCCGAGCCAGTCACGTTCGAATTTGTAATCGCCGTGACGAAACGTGATCCGCCGCTTGGTGCCATTAATAAATGCGTCGCGTATCTCCTGAGGCAGGTCGTGGTAGTTGAGCTGGAGCATCGCGTCGGCACCCGCACCAAATAGCTTGTCTTTTAGCCGTCGCAGCTTCCCTTTTTTTCGCTTTTCATCTCCGGTCGGCGGAGTCAGAGGGTCGCCGTCGGTGAATTTCTCGATGATCGCGACTAAGGCAGATCGAAGAAAGGTCGCCCCGGCTTTATCAACGCCGTTCAGAAACTCGATCTTTGCCGTCGGCATGTCACCGTTTGGGATGATCTTGCCTGCATCAATCTCCATCACTGTCCCGATGCCCTGGCAGCGTCGACAGGCACCGTACGCTGAATTGAACGAAAACGAACGCGGCTCGAGAGGAGGAATATTGATGCCGCAATTCACGCAGGCCATCTTTTCGGAATACAGCTTTTCGTCGCCATCGATGATCGAGATGAGGACCGCACCGCTGGTAAGTTTGAGGGCTGTTTTCACGGATTCGGCCAGGCGCTCGCGTACGCCGTTCTTCATCAGCAGGCGGTCGACGACGACCTCGATCGTGTGGTTTTTGCGTTTGTCGAGGATGATCTCCTCATCGAGCTGCCGCATTTCGCCGTCGATACGGGCGCGGAGGAAGCCATCCTTATGCAGCTTTTCGAGTTCTTTCTTAAATTCACCTTTTCGTCCGCGAACGATCGGGGCAAGGATCATCACGCGTTCGCCTTCGGGCAATTCGGAAATTCCCGCAACGATCTGGTCCACGGACTGCCGCGTGATCGGAGCACCGCACTGATGGCAATGAGGCTGACCAATTGATGAAAACAGAAGCCGGAGAAAATCGTAGATCTCGGTCACCGTACCAACCGTCGAACGCGGGCTGCGCGATACCGTTTTCTGCTCAATCGAGATCGCCGGGCTCAGCCCCTCGACCGAATCGACATCGGGTTTCTCAAGCTGATCGAGAAATTGCCGGGCATAGGCGGAAAGAGATTCGACGTAACGGCGTTGGCCCTCGGCATATATCGTGTCGAACGCGAGGCTTGATTTGCCGGAGCCGGAGAGCCCCGTTATCACGACAAATTTATCGCGCGGTATCTCGACATTGATATTTTTGAGGTTATGCTGCCGCGCTCCACGGACTGTGATCTGCTTGATACTCATTACGGACAAAAATCGGGACGTAAGTCGAAACGAGTATTTTAGCAAATTTGCGCTATAGAATGCGAAGGACGGCGAAAAGCGAGACGACCGATATGATTATCCAGAGGAAAACGCCCTGAACCAACGGCTTAACGCCGACAGCATTCAGCGTTTCACGAGTAAGGCTGGCCCCAATGAGGAAAAGCGTGATCGTCATGCCGGCCTTTGCCAGATTAACTGCGGAGTCAAAAACGCTCGGAAATATGGCTGAAGTAGCATAGGTTCTAACGGCTGTCGCTGCGAGAAAAAGAAAAATGAACCAGGGGATCGCAATTTTTGCTTTTGGGCCGCCATCTTTTTTGCGGTAAATGTAAGCAAACATTAACGCAATAGGCGCGATCCACAGAGCACGGGCGAGTTTGACAGTCGTCGCGACGGCCAGGGCTTCCGCGCCGTAGGTACCTGAAGCGCCGACGACGGAGCTTGTGTCATGAATGGCAATCGCCGACCAAATCCCGAATTGATTCTGTGTAAGGTTCAGAGCGTGACCGATCAGCGGAAACAGAAAAAGCGCTATCGAATTGAGCACAAAAACCGTGCCGAGCGATACGGACATTTCCTCCGATCCGGCATCAATTGCCGGCCCGACCGCCGCGATCGCGCTGCCGCCGCATATTGCGGTTCCGGAGGAGATCAGCGTGGACGTTTTCGCCGAAACCCCTAGGAGCTTTCCGGCAAAATACCCTAAGATCAACGTTCCGACGATCGTTGCTATAGTAAAGGATATACCGTCGTTGCCAGCCCTGTAGACCGCACCGAGATCCATTCCAAAACCTAGTAAAACTACTGAGGCCTGAAGGAGATATTTTGTCGGTTTTCCGTTGAGCGAAGGAAATGGACTGCCGATAGAAAGCGCTAGGATCAACCCGACGGCCAGTGCAAGCGGCGGTGAGCCGAAGGGGCTGATACAAAATAGGGCGAGAATTATGAAGACGGCTTTTTGCCAAGTCATAAAGAACAAAAGTAAAAAGTAAAAAGTAAAAAGGCAAAATAAGAATGACGATTCTCACTTTTGCCTTTTTACTTTGCCTTTTGCCTTACTTAGCTTTGCCCTGGTTGGCAACGGCATCCTGAGCAGCTTTGATCGCTTCGGCGTCGCCGAGATAGTAGCTTTTTGTCGGCTTCATATTCTCATCCAGCTCGAAAACGAGTGGAATGCCCGTGGGAATATTGTATTGGATAATATTTTCATCCGAAATCGCGTCGAGATATTTTACCAACGCTCTGAGCGAATTGCCGTGAGCTGCAATCAGAATTCGTTTGCCGGCTTCGATCTCTGGCATTATCTCAGCCTGAAAATATGGTATTACGCGTTCTACAGTTTGCTTTAGAGCTTCCGATTTTGGGAATTTGTCCGGTTCGACCGAGGAGTATCTTGGGTCTTTGCCGAGCCACCGCTCGTCGTTCTCCTCAAGCAAGCCCGGCGGAATATCATAACTTCGCCTCCAGATCAACACTTGTTCGTCGCCGTACTGAGCCGCGGTCTCTGCCTTATTCAACCCCTGCAACGCTCCATAATGCCGCTCGTTGAGAAGCCAGGATTTCGTCTCCGGTATCCACATAAGATCCATTTCATCGAGAATGATCCAGAGTGTCCGGATCGCGCGCTTGAGCACTGATGTATATGCCTCGTCAAATTCAAACCCTTCTGCTTTCAATAATTTACCGGCGGAATGAGCTTCCTCGACACCTTTTTCCGAAAGATCAACGTCCTTCCAGCCCGTAAAGCGATTTTCCTTATTCCACTGGCTCTCGCCATGGCGAATCAATACCAACTTATGCATAAACTAATTATTCAATATTTTCTTGACCTCGCCAACCAGATAGAGAGAGCCCGTGACGAGGATCAATGATTCGCCGTCCGAAATAGTCTGTGCCTTTCGTAGAGCGTCGGTGACGTTTTCAGTGAGAATCACTTTTTTATTGGCATCCGCGTATTCGGCAATTTCCACCGCCATCATCGCCCTCGAGTTGTCGGGTCGGGTCAATATCAAGTTCTCAGCCTTTGGAAATAGAATCCTGGCTATTTCCGCGATCGGTTTGTCTTTCATGGCACCGAAGACCATGGTAATTGGCTGTGTAACGAATTCGTCGAGAAATTCTCGGAGGGCCTTCGCTCCCGCGATGTTGT
>JAYVDQ010000478.1:0-3765 GCA_043749325.1 Chloracidobacterium sp.
ATGTATCAACCGCCAATTCCGGTGCCGCGAGCCTTGCGTCATTTAGCAAAGCCACGATCTCACGCGGGCGTTCCGGCGTTGGAGTTGGAGTTGGCGAAGGTGTCGGCGTCAGTTTCGGTTGCTCTTTTTGGGGCTGCTCCAGGAATCTACTAGCCGCGACGATCACTTTGAAATTTGGATTTGGAAATTCTGAGACAAGCTCATTAAAGTCAGAAGAATTATTGTCAGCAAACCGTCGAGTGTAATGGAGCCATTCGATAAAGCTTTCTTTCTGCATTGGCGAACGGTCAAGGCAGCGCAGAAATGCTCGAATGACAACCTTCTTCAATTCAGGTTCGGCCACCTCGCGTATCACTCCCAAATAAAAAACGGCTTTTTGATTAAAGACCTCCGCCTGGGTCTCATCGGGTGACGCTTTCCACGAATCCAGGGCGTCAAGCACCTCCGTTACTTTTAACTGCCATTCGAGTTGGGCAGCCTTGTCATTGTTGTTTTCCGGTAGGTTCTTTTTTTCGCGTGCAGTCTTATAAAGATGGCTGACCTTTTTATAGGTTTCCCCGTCTACATAAATCCTGTCCTTAATGCTGCCTCTGTATTCGACTGAATCAAAATCCTCAGGAACGAATCGCTGAGCCTCCGGGAACAGATTGTTAAGATCCTTGAGCAGGCGCGGCAGCTCGTCCTTGTTCGCCGGTTTGTTCTCGAGGCACCGTGTGCCGCCCGCGTTTTTCTTTACCATCTCGTGCAAGGCAGCCAAAAGATCCGACATATCCGGTGAGCTAGTAATAAACCGCCCAATCCTGTACCAGCCGCGGTTAGCCATTTCAGTAAACGCACGGTCGTCGTTAAAACTCCTACTCATCGCTCGTTCGAGTGCATTGACCAGCATCTGCCGCTCAGCCGGTGGCGATTGCAGAGCTGACAGCATTTCCATCAGCGGTGCGATCTGCGACGGCGATTGCATATTCTCGATCCACGGAAGGACAAAAAGACCCCGCACCCCTTCCGCCACTTCCGTCGGGCTAAAAACCGCCTTCGCCACGGCCCCGACTGATGTGTACAACTCCGTCGGTTCATAAACCATGGCGTCCTCACAAGTGAGCGGCTTTAGCTTGAGATCGCCATTGATCTGGAAAATGATCTGACGGGCGCGCATCTTGTCCTCGGTCAACCAGTCTTTGGCTATCCGCCCCTTGAGTGAGAATGCATCGAGGTTCTGGTCATACGCGTACGTCATGTAACCCGCGACAGTATCTATTACACCGCCAAGAACTATGTAAGCACTCTTCCTGCGGATAGGGTACTTGACGTCATCCGTCATTCGCAGGGCTTCCTCAAGAATTTCCTTCCGCCAGACCGGATCGGCAACCTTCTTTGATTCAACCACCTTGAGGAAGGTATCAACCGCAAGCTCCGGAGCCGCGAGCCGCGCGTCATTCAGCAACGCAACGATCTCACGCGGGCGTTCGGGTGTCGGGGTCGGCGATGGCTCCTTAACAGTCTTTTGTGCACTTACGTTAAAGACTACGCCACATACGATCAGAATGGACAAAAATAGCTTCATAACGTTTCTCAATGCGTTATTACCTGTTCCGAAGGTTTGATCTTGGGCGGCATCGGATACTTCCGCTCCGTCTCAACAACGATCTCGGCAACTAGCCTCCAGTTTTTCGATTGGATATCCGGCACGAGTCCGGCGGCGAGGTTAACGTCAGTCTTTGCAAGTTTCTGAAACGCGTCCTGCAAAAGGTTCGCGACCCGCGTGAGCGTGAGGCGGACGTATTTTGCTCGTGCCGGTGTGCCGATCCTGTCTTCGGCGTTCGGCGTCGGGAGGTTGTTTATGATCTTCACGGTACGTCCGGCGACATCAAATCCGGTCGATTTTTCGATCTTTAGTGCAGCGGGCAAGGCCCGGAATGCATAATAAACCTTGTCCGTATCGTATTCAGTATTTTCAAACAGTTTCATGGCCGCCATGATCAGTTCATAAGCACGCGTGTTGTCTTTTGCCTCAACCAGAGCCGTAGCCGTCGATATCATGGCGGCTCCGCGGCGACTGTCATCGTTAATCCGCTTGATCGTGTAATCGGCGAGGTCGAAATCCTTTTCTTTCAGGATCATGGGCAGCGCATCTACGAAAAGAAACTGGTCGCGACCATTTGCTATCCCTGCCAGATGGACATCTCCTTTCATCGCCAGATCAACAGCCAATTTAAGCTTCTTCTTTTCCAGAGCCAATGTCGCCGCTCGCCACCAGAGCCAATCTTTCAGCTTTTTGTCATTCGTCGCCTCGGCTTCCTGGATAATCTGTTCGAGCTTGTCGTCGCTTGCCTCGATGCGGGCAAGTGCCTCTTCGCGTTCGCGATTGTCCTTGTTTAAACGCGTATCAAGCACGATGTAAATGGACTGGGCCTCGGTAAAATACTCCGGGAGCGTTTCCTTGATCGTAGGCAAGACGCCCTTTAGCGTCCGGAGAATAAACCTCGCCGTCGGGCCACTGTCGGTCCCGCCGATCTGACCCCGACCAAGATTGACGGCAAACCGGCAATATCTAGCCTTTAATTCGACCGGAGCCGACTCCCGAGTATAATTTCCGCCGATAAAATCGATAAACGGTCCAAATTTTCCGATATCAGGTACCTTTTCCCAATATCCCAACAACGCATCGAGTATCCGGTCGGCTGACTGCGGATCGACCGGCCTGATCTTGTCGTGAATGGAGAGGACATAATCGGAAACATCGCCTTTTAGGATCCTTGCGACCGTTCGGTCCGCGATCTCTTTCGTGTTCGCCCCATTTCCAAGTTCAATAAGGTCCGCGACCGACACATCGGCCTTTGCCATATATTTCTTCTCGACCTTGTTCGCGAGTTCCGGTGCTTTTTTTCGAAGCAGCGGGAGCAGACTATTTCCCCACCGTTCGGCACTGTCGGGCGTCACCTGATCGGGGTTTTTCACCATGTCTTCGAAAAAATCAATGGTCATAAACTCCGCGGAATCGAATTCCCCGAGCACGTCGTGTTCGTAGATAAACCTTATGATCGCAACGCGTGTCAGGCATCTGAGTTCTCCGTCCTCGACCGCTTTGATGTCATTCTTCATCATCAACAGATGTCGGGCCCGCTGGAGATTCTGATAGTCGCTTTCTTCCTTTGCGGTAGCGGCATCACGACGCTGATCTGGCGTTGCCGCTGGCTTTTGGCAGATCGCCGCCGAGCAAAGCAGGAATACGAGGAGAAATGCCGGAAAAAGGCGTTCGCGATTAAACTGGACGGCTTTGTTATTAGAAATGATCTGGCCTTTCATAGCAGGAGTTTCCAGCAAATAGGAGTTCCAAAAACGCCCCAACCTTACCACGAATTGGCGTCTTTTACAATATTTTGTTAAAGTCTTGAGTTTCGCGCGGCAAAGCGGACAACGCCCCTTATATAAACAGGTATTAATACAATGACTAATCTCGAAACATATTTAGCAAAATTTACCGAGGCCGATTGGCTCGAGGCCGTCGACACGCTTCTGCCATGTATCCACGAAGTTGACCGCAGCGCCGTCCAGATATGGTTTCGCTTTTATCCGCTCAGTTTAAAGCAGTTTATCAACGTGGCTGAGGACCGTGACGAGGTGCTGCACGGCATCGCGATGCAGGGCGATTTTGAGTTGAAAGATCAGATCGATACTTCGCACCGTTTTCTCTACGGCCACCGTTTTTGGAAGACCGTCAAAGCCGCCATTGAAGCCGAGTCGGTCGTCTTTACCGACCAGACG